>JAGMBN010000060.1 GCA_023129655.1 bacterium
GAGTTACTTAAGAATAATGAGAATGTTATGATTTGCTGTGGGAGAATGGGTCCGATGTGTATCCCTGTTTATGATATTATGGAAAAGTTGGAACCGAAATATCTGCAAATTCGGATGATGGATATGGATTTTGATAGCCATGGTGCTTCGTTTGTCAGGAATTTGCCTGAATGCTCTTCCTTTATGGGACTGCCTTTCACTGTTTATTTTAAGAACGGCAAGGTTGTTAAAGCCACAACCAGTATCCAGAATGAAGAAGGAATAACGGATATATTGGACGAAGTGTTTAAGGATTAGGAAGTGATCATTGAAAAGTTAGATTATGGAAAGGACTTGATTTTAGAGAAATTGAGAAAACATGAGAGGTAATTAAAATGCCATGGATTGACAAAGATGGATGTGTTGGCTGCGGAATATGCGTAGAAGAGTGTCCGGTAGACGCAATATCAATGGAGAACGGGAAAGCGGAAATGGAAATGGGTAAATGTATTCATTGTGGAACATGTCATGAAGTATGCCCACAGGAAGCGGTAAGACACGATGGTGAGAAAATACCTGATGAAGTAAAGGTAAATGTAAAAAGAACAAAGGAATTTATGAGCGCTTGCGTGAAGTATCTTGGTGATAGTAAAGAAGGATTGAAATGTTTAAATAGAATGACAAAATACTTCAATAAGCAAAAGACTGTTGCGGAAAAGACACTGGAAGAGCTTGAAAAACTAAAAAGTGATTCAAAATAGGAGATTTGTTCAAATGAGTTCAATAAAAGCTACTTTTAAGCCGGGAAATTGCTCGGTTTATGTGCTATCAGGCACTTCAATACTGGAAGCGGCAGGCAGGGCAGGCATTGTTATTACCTCTCCGTGCGGAGGCGGTGGGACATGCGGAAAATGCAGAGTTAAGATTCTTGAAGGCAATATTCTCGCAACATCTATAGAAGAAAAAATATTATCCAAAGAAGATATATCCAGCGGGGTAAGACTTGCATGTCAGAGTAAAATAACATCAGCCTGTATTATTGATATCCCTCCAACTTCCAGAGAATCCGCCCAGCAGATCCTTACAAAAGGCATACAGAACAAAAAGGAAATCAAGCCAAGCGTGTGGAAAAAATACATAGAACTGGAGAAGCCAACGCTTGCCAGTCCGCAAGCAAATCTCAATTTAATAAGAGAAGCTGTAAAAACAAGTTTCCACGCAGACATATATGTTATTCGCAGCCTTTCGGCAATCTTAGATGAAGCGGATTATAAGGTTACCTGTGTCTTTTCTGATGGAGAATTAATAAGCGTTGAAAAAGGAGATACAACAGGAACGGATTATGGAGTGGCGTTTGATATCGGCACAACGACACTTGTAGGCACACTTCTTGACCTCAATACAGGAGAGGAACTTGCGCTTGTCTCAAGAACGAATCCGCAGATAATTTATGGAGATGATGTTATCTCCCGAATAAATTTCACAATAACGGATAAGGACGGTTTGGACAAACTTTTTTACAAAATAAGCAGAGAAATGAATGATATGATCTCTCAATTATCAAAAGAGGCAGGCATAAATATTCACAATATATATAAAGTTGCAATTGCAGGCAATTCTACAATGCAGCACGTCTGCCTGAGAATTACGCCGAAAAGCCTTGCCAAAATTCCGTTTAATCTGGTGATCAGAGAACCTGTGGAAATTAAAGCGAAAAAACTAGGCATTGATATAAATTCGGACGCTTTTGTGTATGTTTTACCAAGCATCGCAGGTTTTGTCGGAGGAGATACGGTTGCTTGTATACTGGCAACACAACTGCATAAGAAAAACGATATTAAACTAATTATAGATATAGGAACGAACGGTGAAATAGTACTTGGTAATAATAAGAGAATAATCGCTGCTTCTACGGCTGCAGGACCGTCATTTGAAGGAGCGCGCATATCTCAGGGAATGAGAGCAACTATAGGCGCAATTGAAAAAGTAATTATCAATGAGGACGTTGAATATAATGTTATTGGCAATACAGCGCCTTTTGGAATATGCGGTACCGGACTAATTGACGGAGTGGCAGAATTGCTAAAGACAGGAGTAATTGATGAGACAGGCAGGATAGTTTCCCAATCTGAATACAAGGGTAATGAAAATATCCGAAGGCGGATCATAGAAACCGAAAAAGGAAACGACTTTCTGCTTGTTGACGGACATGCTGCCAGAAGCAAGCGGCCGATTTTTATCTCGCAAAAGGATGTGCGTGAACTTCAACTCGCAAAAGCGGCTATTGCAGCAGGGATAAAAATACTGCAAAAGGAATTGAATGTTACGGATAAAGATATCTCTGAAGTATATCTTGCCGGAGCATTTGGCAATTTCATTCGCCGTACAAATGCAAAAAGAATAGGACTAATTCCAAACATTTCATCAGAAAAAATCGCCTTTGTAGGAAATGCGTCATCCTCCGGAGCAAAACTTGTTTTGCTATCCTGTGATATGGAAAAGGAAACAGAGGATATTTCCAATCAGACTCATTATATAGAACTATCTGCCAGAAGCGATTTTAACGAAAATTTTATGAACGAGATGATGTTTTCTGAGAAAAAATAGAACAAACTCACCCTGACCCTCTCTTGAGAAGAGAGGGAAAAAAGGGAATGAGTTAACAACAATAACAAAAGGAGAGTAAAGTGGAAATCAAAGTAAATGATACAAATTTTAAGCAAGAGGTATTAGAATCGGACATTCCCGTACTTGTGGATTTTTGGGCAGAGTGGTGCGGTCCATGCCGTATGATTGCTCCAGCAGTTGAGGAGATAGCTAAAGAGTATGATGGCAAGCTAAAAGTCTGTAAAGTAAATGTTGATGAGGCTCCAAGTACATCTTCAGAATACGGAATTATGAGCATACCTACTTTAGCTATTTTTAAAGATGGTGCTGTGGCGGACAAGGTTATAGGAGTAGTTCCCAAGACGGAACTTGTTTCTAAAATTACGCCTTATGTTTAATTAAAAAAGGAGATTGAGATTATGCCTATTTATACTTATGTTTGCAAAGATTGTAACGAGAAATTTGATTTGTTAGTAGGAGTAACTTCTAAAAAAACAGAACTTAAATGCAAAAAGTGCAGTAGTAAAAATATTGAGAAGACATTGGGGTCATTTAGTGTGGGAAATTCCGGCGGCAGATCAAATTCCTCCGGATCAAGTTGTTCAACCGGCACTTGCCCAACTTGTTTTTAGGAAGAAGACATGAGTGATATTCTTCAAATTCTGACTGCTTTTAGCGCAGGGCTTTTATCGTTTTTTTCGCCATGCGTGCTTCCTCTTATTCCTGCGTATCTGTGTTTTATTACGGGACTTTCTCTGGATGAATTGCGCGCTGGGAACAGAGCCGTAGATAACTTAAATAAAATAGTCGGTCAGACACTTCTCTTTGTTTTAGGGTTTTCCTTTATCTTTGTCACTTTAGGGGCAACAGCGAGTTGTTTGGGCAGTCTTATTTCTGCCTACAAGAGAATAATCATGATAGTCGGCGGCAGTATAATAATCCTCTTGGGATTGCATGTCTCGGGACTTTTTCGGATTAAAGGACTTGAGTATGAGAAAAAACTATATCTAAAGAGTAAACCTGCTAATCTGTTGGGTTCGTTTGTTGTGGGAATAGTTTTTGCTTTTGGCTGGGCACCATGCGTTGGTCCCGCTTTAGCCGCAATTCTTGGTCTGGCAGGGACAGAGAAAACCATTATTCGTGGGGTAATTCTCTTGAGTGCCTATTCTTTAGGATTGGGAATTCCTTTTATTCTTACTGCTCTGGCAGCAAACAGATTTCTCAATCTATTCAATAAGGCAAAAAGGTATCTTAAGTTAATTTCAATTGTAAGCGGAATATTACTTGCCGCTATCGGAATATGGATTATAATAGGGGCGTTGTAAAAGAACTTTAAATAAAACAGGAGGAATAACGATGCAAAAAAAGACAGTTGGTATTTTGGTTGCTGTAACAGTTTTTTCGTTTCTAATGATAAGTCATGCAAAACAAGGTGTTTCAGCTGAAAATAAAAAAGCTGCTGATTTTGCTTTAACAAATCTGAATGGAAAAACCATAAAACTTTCGGATTTTAAGGACAAGGTAATTATTCTTAATTTCTGGGCTACGCGTTGTCCGCCCTGCGTACAGGAAATCCCTGACTTCATTAAACTATATAACAAATACAAAGATAAAGGATTAGTAATAATTGGAATAAGCTTGGATAGAGGCGCAAAAGGAGTAAAAAGATTTTGTCAGAGCAAGGGGGTAAATTATCCCATCGTAATGGGTAATTATGAAGTAACTAAAAATTACGGCGGCATTATGGGCATTCCTACAACTTTTATTATTGATAAAAACAGGAATATAGTTAAAAAATTCATAGGTTATGCCTCTATTGATGTTTTTGAAAGCAAGATTAAGAGACTTTTAGAATAGGGTAATATGAATGAGATAAAATACAAGCCAATTGGTGTTATTCACTCTGCGTTCAAAGAACCCAAAGGAACACCTATACAACCTCGAGCTGCTGAGGGTATCAATGGAACAGTAGAGGTGTTTCCTGATTATGCTGAAGGATTAAAAGATGTTGAAGGATTTTCTCATATTATTTTGATATACCACTTTCATCTATCTAAGAAGGGGTGTTTAAAGGTAAAACCATATATGGATAACGAACCACACGGAGTCTTCGCAATGCGAGGTCCAAGTAGACCAAACCCAATTGGCATTTCAACGGTGCGTCTTGTCAGGATTAATGAGAATATAGTTCACATCCGAGATGTAGACATTGTAGATGGGACTCCTCTTTTGGATATAAAACCCTATGTGCCTGAATTTGACATAAGAAAAGTGGATAAAACAGGATGGCTGGAGAAGAATGTACATAAACTTTCAACATCAAAAGATGATGGGAGATTTGTCTCTATGAATAGTATTTTTGACCGTTATTATAAGAAATACGATGCGTGGTATGATAAGAATAAATTTGCCTACTTATCAGAACTTGAAGCGATTAAGAAGGTTTTACCCAATAAAAGTAAGGGGTTAGAAATCGGAGTAGGGACAGGAAGATTCGCCCATGCATTAGGTATCAAATTTGGTATTGATACATCTATTGAAATGCTTAAAATCGCCAAAAAAAGAGACATAAATGTAAGATTAGGCGACGGTGGGCATCTTCCATTTAAAAATGATACTTTTGACTATGTAGCAATTATTATTACTATATGCTTTGTTAAAAATCCTCAAAAGGTTATAGAAGAGTCCAACAGGGTTCTAAAAAATAGCGGAAAGATTATAGTTGGCATAGTTGATAAGGATAGCTTTCTTGGTAAATTTTATCAGGAAAAGAAAAGCGTATTTTATGAACAGGCGAACTTTTTCAGTGTCGAGGAAGTAACAGATTTACTTAAAAAGGAAGGATTCAAAAGATTCTCTTATTATCAAACAATATTTAAACTTCCAGATGAAATGAATTCAATTAAAAATCCACAAGATGGATTTGGCGATGGCGGTTTTGTGGTAATATTGGGTGGAAAGGAATAATGTCTTATGTTTTTGGACCTGTCCCATCAAGAAGATTGGGATTTTCTCTTGGAGTGGATCTAGTTCCTTTCAAAGTATGCAGTCTTGACTGTATCTATTGCCAGCTTGGAAAAACAACGCGCAAGACAGTTGCAAGAAAGGAATACGTGTCTTCTGCAAAGATATTGTCTGAATTAGAAAAAGTATTAACCGGTTCAAAAACCATTGATTATATCACATTATCCGGCAGTGGAGAGCCTACACTCAACTCAAAGACGGGCGAAATTATAAAAAAAATAAAAGAGATGACAACTATCCCTGTAGCAGTTCTTACTAACGCTACACTACTCACTGACGATGCATTAAAAAAAGATCTGTTGTCTGCGGATTTGGTGGTGCCTTCCCTTGATGGAGCTACACAAGATGCGTTTGAAAAAATAAATAGGCCATGCGCATCTTTAAAAATAGAAGAAATAATCAAAGAAATAATTGACTTTAAGAAAATATATAAAGGTAAAATGTGGCTTGAGATAATGCTTGTTAAGGACATAAATGAGAGTGAGGATGAATTAAATGCTTTAAAGTCCGCAGTAGAGCAGATTAAGCCTGATAAAATTCAGTTAAATACTCCTGTTCGTCCACCATGCGAGCTATGGGTAGAAACATTAAGCGCTTCAAAACTTATCAGGATAAAGAAATTTTTTGGAAATAAGTGTGAAATTATTGCTAAGTTTAACAGAAAGGGACATAAGGCATATCTTAAGAATGTAGAAGATGAAATTCTTACTTTGATCAATCGTCGTCCTGTAACGTCCAAGGATATATCGTCTTCCTTGGGTTTGCACATTAATGAGGTTATAAAATATGTAGGGGATTTGGAGAAGCAGAAAAAAATAAGCTCAAAAATCTATCAAGGGAAGAGATATTTTCAAAAATGAAGCTGGTAATAAAAGGATTTATTCAAACTTCGCTTCTTGACTGGGATGGGAAAATCGTCTCTACGCTTTACACGCCGCACTGCAATTTTCGATGCCCTTACTGTCAAAATGCAGGGCTTATTATCAATCCCCAAAAGTTAGAAACCATTCCTTTTAGAGTGATTAAGGATTATTTGCGCAGAAACAATAAATGGATTGATGGAATATGTTTAACAGGCGGCGAACCGTGTATGTATAAAGAGTTGCCGGAATTTATTCAAAAGATCCGAGAACTTGATATAATGGTGAAACTTGACACTAATGGTGGATTTCCCGATATGCTCGCGGAGGTAATTAATAAGAAACTGGTTAATTACATAGCTATGGACGTAAAAGCGCCTCTGGATTTCCTGTCATATTCCAAATCTACGGACATCAAAAATCCATTGATTCTTGAAAAAGTTGAGGATAGTATTAGATTAATAATGGAGTCTGATATTGATTATGAGTTCAGAACTACTGTAGTGCCGACTTTACATGAAGAAGAGGATATATTGAGAATAGCTGAATTTATCAAAGGAGCAAAAAAATACGCTATGCAGAATTTTTCATCTCAAGGTGAAATACTAGACCCAAAATTTAAGAAAGTTAAACCTTATCCAATAGAAAAGCTGAATAAAATTCAGAAACTGGTTTCCTCTTATGTGGGGGAATGTGTGGTGAGAGGTGGATAAATCAATTAACTGTAAAAACAAAAGGAGAAGGACAATGGCAAAATTACCGGAAGCAGTAAAGGAGGCAATTGATAAACAGGATGTTTTTCCAATTGCTACGTGCAGTTCTGAAGGAGTTTCAAATGTTGCTTATGTTGCATATCTAAAAGCAATAGATGATGAGACTATATTGATAGCAGACAATTACTTTGACAAAACGCGCAGTAATATTTTGAGCAATCCAAAGATGGCTTTTGTCGTTAGAGAT
>JAGMBN010000061.1 GCA_023129655.1 bacterium
AACTCCAGCAAGAGGGCGCAAAGATCAAAGCTTATGATCCTGTAGCTGGTCATAGGGCAAAGGAAATCCTAAAAAAAGTGCAATACTGCGATGACCCTTATTGCGTGGCAGAAGGCAGCGATGCTCTTGTTATTATTACAGACTGGCCTGAGTTTAAGAAACTAGATCTTAAGAAGATAAAAAACTTGCTTAATCAGCCTGTGATTATTGATGGTCGTAACATGTATGACCCGGAACAAATCAAAAAGCTTGGCTTTGTTTATAAGAGTATTGGAAGATAGCGAGCGAGCCTAACTTGATAGGAGAGGTGGCTGAGTCCGGTTGAAAGCGGCAGACTCGAAATCTGTTGTCCTGATTTTTCGGGACCGTGGGTTCGAATCCCTCCCTCTCCACCTTACACCAGATATATCATTCTTTGCTTTGTTCCCATCTGGTTATAATCTGCACAGCCCTCTTATTTTCTGGAAATAAGCTGAGAACTTGTTTGTAGCAGTCTATTGCCTTTTGTGTATGTCCTTGAAATTTATGTGAGAAAGCAAGGAATCTGAGTATGCCTGCTTTATCATATTCATCCATTTTAGCCTGCGATTTGAGAGCTTTCTCAAAATAGTATTGAGCCTTTTTATAATTCTTTAATCTTGAAAAATAGACTATTCCCATTTGCGTAGATATTTGGTAGCCATCCGGATTGTTTTCTATTCCCTCTTTCATAAATTTAATCGCTTCGTCAATTTTCCCAAGTCTGTACGCAAGCCAGTATCCTCCGACAGCATACGCTCTCACATGATGGGGATTGAACATAGTTGTAAGCTTAAACCATGGCATGAGTTCATCCTCTCTTTTGCTGTGCAGATGCTCTGTAATATTCGGCTTGAGATTGTATTCAAGTTTAGCAAACAACATGTCCAGTCTGTTATATTTTAATTCGTGTCTATGATCTGTTTCTTTGTGTTTATGATTATGTTCATGTTTGTGCTGCGCATGTCCTCCTATGCCTGCCTCTTCTAAAATATGACAATGTGAATGCTCAGTTACTCCCTTATGAAGGTATTCATCTGTTTTCAGCCATAACAGATCCGCAGAACCGGAAAAGACACCGCCTAAAACTTTACTTATAATTTCTCCGCCCGGAATGGCAGAGACACTGCTAACCGCAGAATAATGATAGAATTGGAGGGGGATTTCAAGTAACAAGGCACAAAGGCACAAAGTAGCAAAGGCACAAAGCAAAAACTCTGTGCCTCTGTGCCTTTGTGCCTCTTTTCCCTTCACAGTTGTTTTCTCTGAAACTTCAATGTGCCTATTAGTAGAAAAATAGATATATAAACAACAGCGTATATCATCACTGTTATTATAACCCATGCCGGTACTGGTTGCCATTGGTGAACTATCTTTTTTGAGAGATCAAAATAATCAAGATGAGGCAGGATATAATTAATAGACCTGAGAATCCAGGCAAGGAATGCTCCGCAATTGTCAAGCGCGTCTGAGATAGCTTTGCCAATCCAATATCCCAGAATAAAATAGAGGATAGAAACTGTAGCATTTGCGGCATTTGTCATAAAAGTTGACAGACATATAACAATAGAGGATATGAGCATTATTTGAAGAATATGCAGGAATATCCCCTGTATTAAAATACACGATATACCACTTCCTTTAGAAAACAGGAGAACAATAAATATTCCCTCAAAAACCAAAAAACAGAATATGGAAATAAGCGATGTTCCAAGCCATTTTCCTATAATAAATTCAGATCTCTTTAGAGGTTTTGCCATTAATGGATAAATTGTGCGGCTGTTCAGTTCGGTTGGCACCTGTCTTGCTCCAACTACAACAGCAATGATTACAGTTATATAAGTAATAATAAGAAATGATAATTCCGTAAAATACTTTATCAATCCTGTTAGAGAGAAAAAACTTGCCATTGCAACTACGGACATCATTGCAACAGATAGAATAAATAAAACATATATTTCTTTCTTTCTGATAGATTCCTCAATTACATTTTTTGCAATAATCCAGGCAGCTCTCATGTTCTTTTATCCTTTATCATCCGGATGAAAATATCTTCCAGCACAGTTTGCTTTGTATGGATTTTCCCAACAATTTGATCCAGCTTCTCAGTCTTTAGAATTTGTCCTCTGTCAATTATTCCCACTCTGTCACAAATCAGTTCTACTTCTGAAAGCTGATGTGAACTAAAAAATATGGTTTTACCCTTGTTCTTAAGTCCGAGAATAATATCGCGCATTTCTCTTTTGCCAATTGGATCAAGCCCTGAATTAGGCTCATCCAATATCAGAACTTCAGGATCATTTATAATAGCCTGCGCAAGTCCAAGACGCTGGCTCATTCCTTTTGACAGGTTTCGGACAGGAGTATTTTTTTTCTCTGTTAATCCAACAGTTGCCAGAACAGAATCTATTCTGTTGTTTAAGATGGCTTTGTCTATACGAAATAATTTTCCATACATTGTGAGAATCTTGAAAGGCGTAAGAAATGGATAATAATAAGCTATCTCTGGTAAATATCCAATTCTAAACCTGTTCTTTAGCGAGGAAGATTTTTCCCCGAATATAACTGCATTGCCATTAGTAGGATACATGAAACCTAATAAGATATTGATAGTTGTTGTTTTCCCTGCTCCATTAGGACCTATGAATCCAAATATTTCCCCTTTGTAAGCAGATAGAGTTATGCCTTTTAAGGCAATAGTTTTTTCTCTGCCTGCTCTATATTCCGCATGAAGATTTCTAATTTCTATTACTGGTTCCACAACTCATCCCCTACCCATTCTCTCAACCATAAATATACTAACACTCCATACTATTGTCAATACCCTCCCCTACTTGACACCTTATAGGGCGTTCTGTATAATCAGAATTCGTTATTTAAAAATAAGCATGAAAGTATAAATTATTATGCCTAAAAGAACATATCAGCCGTCCAATGTAAGTAGAGATAGAGCGCTGGGTTTTCGTAAGAGAAGTTCTACTAAAAATGGAAGATTGGTTCTCAAAAGAAGAAGACGTAAAGGTAGAGCAAGATTGACCGTATAAAGTTAGGATACTTCCTGCCCGTGAAAAATTTTTCTTTTTCAAGAGACGAGAGGCTTAAGAAATATAATCAAATCAAACTCGTATTTAAAAATGGCAGAAAATATTGTGGAGTGTCCGTAAATCTTCATGTAAGAGCAAATGACGCACCAGAAACCAAATTGGGGATTGTTGTGCGAATGTCAAAAGCCTTCAAAGGCAGGGCTGTCCAAAGGAACATGATTAAGAGATTAGTAAGGGAATTCTATCGGTTGAATAAACACAGAATAGTTAAGGGAATTGATCTTGTTTTTGAGGTATTTCTCTCTTCTTCCAATATGTATAAATATAATGATGTTGAAACAAATGCTTTTAATCTGTGTAAAAAAGCGAGAATATGGCAGGCTTAATGAACAATGAACATATTAAATAAACAAGCTGTTTTTATTATACAATTTTATCAGAACTATATTTCGCCTATGAAGCGGTCTACATGCAGATTTTTCCCAACATGTTCAGAATATACAAAACTTGCCGTATTAAAATATGGATTTTTTAAAGGATGTGTGTTAGGTTTTCTGCGTTTGATTAAATGTCATCCTTTTCATTCAGGTGGGTATGACCCACTAAACTAGGAGTATTTATGGATAGAAGAACATTATTAGCGATTGTATTGTCTCTTTCAGTATTTCTGATATTTAACCATTATTATAGCCCCAAATCGCCAAAGAAACCTATTGAAGAGAATATCTCTTCTCAATCTGTTCCGGTTAGAACTGGTCCAGTTGGGATTGGAAAGAAAAAGCAGAAAGAATATGTATATAGAGAAGAAGAAAAGAAGCCTTTATACAAGGAAAAGAAAATCGTTGTTGAAACAGATTTAGCAAGGATTGTTTTGGGAAGCGTTTCAGGAACAATCAAAAGTTATAAGGTAAAGAAATATAAAGAATCCGAAATAAAGTCAAATACAATTGCGCTGAATAATCAAAGAATAGAGCAGCTCTCCAGTCAGCTTGCCAATGCTGTTTCAGAAGAGCAGAGACACTTGCTTTTGTATCAAAAAGAAAAGACGGAGTATATTAACGCCGGATTAATATCAAGAGAAGAACTGAAAACATCGCAGGATATTGAGCTTGTGTCATTTGATAATTATTATACTCAAACCTATCCACTTGAGACATATTTTCAGACAAAGGGAGAAATGTCTGTTATTAATAATTTTAAATGTGATAGCAGTGGGCTTTTACTCTCTAAAGGAAAGCCGGAGGGATATGTTAGATTTGTTTCTCATATGAAAGACGGCTCAACTATAATTAAAAAAATCCTATTTAAGAATGATAGTTACCTTATTGGTGTGAATCTGGAATTGATAAATAAGACGGATAAGAATATTGAACAAACCAGTTTTTTAATTAGCACAGGCGCAGGTCTCAGGTTAATGGAGGAACAAAGCGCAGGTGGAGGTGGCTGGCGAGGAGGCAAGCGCATAGGATTTCAATGTGTATCTTATATAAATGACAAGATTCTAAAAAAGCCGTTTGACAAAGGAGAAAAAAATATAGACGCAAAGCGTTCATATGTCGGCAAAATATGGTGGACTGCATTATCTACAAAGTACTTCCTGAATGCCTTGATCCCGGTAGAACCTGCGTCAAAAGTTATTATTAAGAAAAATAAATTAAATATATTGCAGAACTATGTGGAAACTGTTATCCCAATTGTTAGACCCAATCAGAGTTTCACTTTCAATGTTGACTGCTATTTAGGGCCAAAAGAGGTGGACAGACTGGCAAAGCAAAAAGTTAATCTGGAAGCGCTTGCTGACTTTGGTTTTTTTGGAAATCTTTTCAGAATCGTTCATATTCTAAAGTTCTTATACAAAATTACCGGAAACTATGGAGTGGCAATTATTTTATTAACAATCCTGATGAGTATAGTTCTGTTTCCGCTTACAATGAAAAGCCATAAGTCAATGAGAGACATGCAGGAACTTCAACCGCAGATCACAGCGTTGAAGAATAAGCACAAGGATAATGCCCAAAAAGTAAATAAAGAGACCATGGCGCTATACAAAAAAAACAAGGTCAACCCGCTTGGCGGATGTTTCCCAATGATGCTGCAAATGCCTCTTTTCTTCGCGCTTTTTACAACTTTAAGAAACGCCATAGAGCTAAAAGGAACCTGTTTTATCCCCGGATGGATTCCTGACCTGTCTTTGCCTGACACAGTATTCTACTTAGGAGCATTAATGAATAAACCGGGATCATATCCCCTAAACATTCTTCCGATTTTAATGAGTATAACAACAATCCTCCAGCAAAAATTCACCACCCAGTCTGCGGATCCCAAACAGGCAAAGATGATGTTGCTAATGCCTGTATTCATGCTGTTCATTTTCTACAATTTCCCTTCAGGATTAGTCCTATACTGGCTAACTAACAATATCCTAAGCATCGCGCAGCAAGCCTGGATTCGCAAGAAGCATAAGTAAGAGGCGGTGAGCAGTGATGAGTAATAATCAATATGTACGTGAAATAATTTGGGAAAGTCTTCCTGATATTGTAATTCCTAATGAAATCACACGCAAGACATTCAAGAGCGCCGATTCCGGACGAGATATAATCATGTGCAAGAATGCAGACGATATGTTTAAAAATCTGGGAATCTGATGAATGGGAACTCACTCCGACCTCTTTTAAAAGTGAATGTTTGCACAATCAAAACAATTTCTTTGTCATTCTCCGACTTGATCGGGGAATCCAGTGTTTTTCTGGATCTTCCTGTCAAGCAGGAAGATGACCGTTGGGAACATGTTGCATAGGAGATAATTGTAAATGCCAAAATATTACGAGGACTGGAAAGCATACCATATTACATGGGTAACTCATGGAAGCAGAATAAGTGAGAGGATGGTAAAATATAGAATTAAAAAATCTAATCCTGTAATGCTTGATGAAAGATCAAGAGAGATAATTGCTGAAGCTCTGGCAAAGAAAGCAAAGGAGCAAGATTACCGTATTCTGGCTGTAAATGTATTGCAGGATCATGTTCATTGCATAGTGGTATGCGAAGAGCGAGAGATATCAGGAATCGTTCGCGATCTCAAAGGTTTCTCCTCACACGAACACAACAGACTGCTTCAGCTGTCTGTTGAAGGAGAAGGTCGGCAGATCAAACTATGGGCAAAAGGCTCAAGCCAAACTCTCCTTGAATTAGAACGTCATATGCTGAACGCTATTGAATACGTGGAAAATAACCACCTCAAACATGATCTTTCTGAAATTGCAAGCTGCTGGTCACAACCGCCAGCTAAAGCAGGCGGTTGTGGGACTTGGCAGTGCTTTCTCACCTGTAAAAATGGACAGGCATGCCTGTCCCCTACATAAATAGTCCCCCTTTGCCCCGAACCAGAGAATCTCGGTTCAGGGCTTTGAAGGGGGATTAAGGGGGATGTTAATGACCACAGACACAATAGCAGCAATATCAACTCCGCTTGGTGAGGGTGGAATAGGGATCATAAGGCTGAGCGGACCGGATGCAGTAAAGATTGCCTCAAAAATATTCAAGCCAAAGAAAAACATAAATCTGGAAAATCAAAAATCTCACACACTTCATTTTGGATATATTATTAAGGGAAAAACTGTTCTTGATGAGGTGCTGGTCTCCATAATGAAGGCTCCCCATTCATATACAAAAGAGGATGTTGTAGAGATCAATTGTCATAGCGGGGTTTTGGTTTTAAGGTCTATTCTGGAGCTTGCGTTAAAACATGGCGCGCGCGCAGCGCAGCCGGGTGAATTTACTAAAAGGGCGTTTTTAAACGGTAGAATAGACCTGTCGCAAGCTGAATCAGTGATAGACTTGATAAGAAGCATGTCGTCAAAGGGATTAAAATTAGCAGCGCAGCAGCTATCAGGCAGGTTATCCGTTAAAATAAAGAATTTACGTATAGAGTTGCTTGATTTGCTGGCGCGCATAGAAGCATTGCTCAATTTTCCGGAGGACGGTGTCAGTTCAGTAAGCGGAAGCGCAATATTGTCTTCAGTTAAAAAGATGCGGAAAAAGGTTGATGCTTTGATTGACACTGCTGATCAGGGAGAAATTTTCAGACATGGCGTAAAGACTGTTATTGTCGGAAAACCAAATGTTGGAAAGTCAAGTCTTTTGAATACGCTTATGGAAGAAGAGAGAGCCATAGTAACAGAGATTCC
>JAGMBN010000062.1 GCA_023129655.1 bacterium
GGGACTATAAAAAGGCAGGAAGCGATTATTAATTCAATGACAAAAGAGGAAAGAAAGAGTATAGAGATAATTAACGGACAAAGACGGAAACGTATAGCCATGGGCAGCGGAACACACATTCAGGATGTTAACCTGCTTATTAAGAATTTTATCGCATCAAGAAAAATGCTTAAAGGACTAATGAAACAAGGAGGGATGATGGGCAAAAGAGGTCTGTTCCCTGGGATGTAACACCAAACTACAAAAGGAGATAGGTTAGAAACATGAAGAAAGTAATTAACAAATGGCAGGCTGACTGGATATGGTATCCAAAAGCGCAAAAGACAGTAAATTTTCATTTCTTTGCCAGAAAGGTATTTGCAATTGATTCATCAATTGCAAAAGCTAATCTTCACATTTTTGCTTTTACTGATTACAAATTGTTTATAAACGGTAAATATCTTGGACGAGGTCCTTGTCCATCCGACCCGTATCATTTTCAGTACTATGATACCTACTCTATCAAAAAATTCCTAAAAGAAGGGAAGAATGTAATAGGAATTATTTGCCATAACTATGGCATAGGAACACACTGGCAGCCAATGGGTCCTGGCGGACTGATTGTTCAAGGTGAGATAGAAACTAAAAAAGGTACAGAAACAATAACCTCAGATGAAACTTGGAAGGTAAAGAAAGCGGATTGCTGGTATTTAAATTCCCCCAGAATGTTCTGGTCATGCGGCTTTATGGAAACATTTGACTTCAGAAGATATGAGGAAAACTGGTTAAATGAGAATTTTGATGATTCTGGCTGGAAAACACCGCAGATTTCAGAGAAACATCAAACAAAACCGTGTGGTAATTTAATCCCAAGAGAGATTCCTTTTTTGAGAGAGGAAAAAGAAAAACCGCTGTCTATAGAAAAAGGTAAGTTTAAAATCCATGGATTTCATACTGTTAGTTTTGATGAAGTAATCCCTGAAGGCAAAAATTGCATTGGCTATGCTCAGACCTATTTTTATGCAGAGAAAGAGACTGAGGTAATTCTTCGTATTACCTGCGATGATGCTTTTAAGATATTTTTGAACAATGATCTAATATTGGAACAGAATTATGACGAAGGATTTGCCAGAACGAGAAGATGGTATGGTAATGATGAGTATGAACAGCATCACTATGGGATGGGACCAACTAAAGAATCAGTAAAAGTGGTACTTAAATCAGGCTGGAATAAGGTTCTGGCAGCCATAGACCAGGGGATTGCTGGCTGGGGGTTCTCTCTTTCTTTTATAGATACTGCTTCAGAAGAGTTGATTGATATTCCATTCTCCAATATAAAAGATATTGGGAAAAAGAGATGGACATTGGCCGGACCATTTGAGAGCAGCGGAATGAACAATAGTCTGAATAATATCCTAAGTGATGTTATTGAGAATTTTTCTCAATCTCATGGAGGAGTAAAAGTTATTAACCACGATCCTTTTGCTCACAATAGGGTTACAGATTACGGCAGGTTAATGCAGGCAGAGGAGAGAACGAATATTGCAAACATACCAGTCAAGGAAGAAATTATCATAAGTCATGGAGAGTTCTGCATAGTTGATTTTGGCAAGGTGAAAATAGGTTATCCTCAATTAGAAATTAGCTCGTCTGAAGAGGCAATCATTGATGTAGGTTATAACTCTGTTCTTTCAGGCAGCAAGAACATTCTCTTTAGTTTTAATGTAAAATATGTTGATAGGATATATCTAAAAAAAGGCAATCAAAAATGGGAGACTCTTCAAAGAAGGACTGGCAGATATTTGCATATCTCCTGCAGAAAAGGAAACGGGATTAAGCTAAAAGGCGTTGGGGTTAACAGTCTGAGCTATCCTGTTCAGGAGATAGGGCAATTCGAATGTTCTGATAAACTGCTAAACAGAATATGGGAAGTAAGTAAATATACCACCAAACTACTTATGCAGTATGGATATCAGGATTGTTTAAGGCGTGAAGAAGGAAGCTGCAATATGAGTTCATTCAACTATATGTCCCGTTCAGCAGGTTTTTGCTTTGGTGATTATAAACTGGCGCGAAAGACAATAAAATTATCCATCATGACTCAAAATGATACAGGCTGGTTTGATAGTCACGGAATAAGTTCCCCAAATAGTGATGAGCAAAACGAGTCTTTATGGTGGATAGTCTGGCTAAAGGACTATTATCTGCATTCAGGAGACATTCTTCTCGTCAAAGAGATATATCAAAATGTGGCTAATAACCTAAGGTTTTTCTCAAAGATGATGAATCAATATGGCTTACTGGATAGCAAGAATGAATTTATATCACGAAAGGGGCAAACTGTTTATATAGATGATACGGCAAGCATTCCGCAGTATAGAGGAATCTTTGAAGGCGAACTCTTCGGATACAATATTATGTATTATGCAGCCTTAAACTCAGCCGCTACTCTGGCCGAAGAGTTAGGATTTGTGGAGGATGCTGAATTTTATGGGAAAAAAGCAGCCCGGGTAAAAAAGTCCTGTAACGAGAGATTCTGGGATGATAAGAAAAAACTTTATGTTGATTGGAGAGAAGGGAAGAAACTGGCGGATACAAGTTCGCAAGCCATTCTCATTGCCGCTTTATATTTTGGAATTTGCGATGAAGACAAAGGCAAAAAAGTCCTTAGTTATCTTCTGGATTTAGGAGCTTTAAAAGGAAAGTTTGAGAATTATCACTTAACCTTTGGATTTTATTATTATCTCCTTGAAATTCTTTTCCGTTACGACAAGGAAGATATCGCCTTAGACTTGATGAGGGCTTATTACGGAAGATGGCTGGAATTGGGAGCAACGACATTTGGAGAGCATTTTGATCTAAACAACTACAAAGACAAACAGAGTTTGGACACAGAGTACGAGGTGCATGGTTATAGTACAAGCGCTCATCTGCATTTCTATACCAATATACTGGGCATAAGACCTCTTGAACCAGGTTTTAAAGAGATCCTCTTTGAACCTCATTCTGGAAATTTGAAATCAGCAAGAGGTAAAGTTCATACGCCGAAGGGTGAAATTAGTGTATCTTGGGAAGCTGAAAAGTCTTCTTTTAAAATGGAGATAGAAATGCCAAAAGAATGTAAGTATAAAGTAAAGTTACCAAAAAGATATAAAAATTATCAAGTAAGGGTGAATGGTAAAATATATGATAAAATTGGGTAATGTCAGAATTATTAAAGAATTTTTTAATGGCTATTTTTAACAAAGTTGTGATTAATAAACTACAAAAGGAGATAGATAAATGCCGGTTAGAATTAGATTAAGAAGAGTAGGAACAAAGAAGAAACCTTATTACAGGATAGTTGCTGTTGATTCCAGAAAGTCTACAAGAGGAAAGATTTTGGAATTGTTGGGACATTATGGACCAATAGAAAATCCTGTAAAGGTGGATATTGATATTGAAAAGGTGGATATGTGGGTAAAGAAAGGGGCGCAGCTTTCTGATACGGTAAAGAGTATATTGAAAAAGGCTAAGAAACCTCAAAAACAAGAAAAGGCACAAAGTGACAAAGGCACAGAGGCACAAAGTGGAAAACAAAAAGGGACAGAGAAAAAGGTCGCGCGCAAGACAACGTCTGGTACAAAGGCAGTGCAAGGCAAGAAGACAGGTAAAGGCAAGCAAGCACCGAAAAAAAGTAAAAAGAAAGTTAGCAGAGCGCACTAATGATAATACATGTTCTCACAATATTTCCGGATATGTTTAAATATCCTATGCATCAGAGTATATTGGGAAAAGCGCAGGAAAGAGGGTGCATGAATATAAATATACACAATTTACGAGATTTTGCCGATGACAGGAGAGGAACCACAGATGATACTCCGTATGGCGGAGGCTGCGGCATGGTTATGAAACCTGAGCCGGTATATAAAGCAGTTGATTATATAAAGGAGGAATGTAAGATTGAAACTGAGAACACCTCTGTTATTCTCACCTGCCCACAAGGGGAAAGATTCAATCAGGATATGGCAAAGGAATTAAGTGAGAAACATACCTTGATATTTATATGCGGAAGATATGAGGGCGTTGATGAACGAATTCGCAATTTAGCTGATAGGGAAATTTCAATAGGCGATTATGTGCTGACAGGTGGAGAATTACCGGCAATGGTTATTATTGATACTATTGTTAGATTAATACCCGGTGTGCTTGGCAATCAGGATTCTATAAAAACCGATTCTTTCTTCGGTCCGTCTTTAGGATATCCTCAATATACAAAGCCGCCTGTATTCAGAGGACTTGAAGTTCCACAAATTCTGCTTAGCGGCAATCATAATCAAATAGAGTTATGGAGGAAGAAGAAATCTTTAGAAAGAACACGATTAAGAAGACCTGATATTTTGCGAAATAATATTTCGGAAAATAATATTTAGAAAATTAAAATAACTTTTTTGGAGGGGATGATATGTCTAACATAGGAAGTATTTTGGATGGAGTAAGTAAGTCGCAAAGAAAAGATAGCATCGCTGATTTTTGCATAGGAGATACAGTTAAGGTTCATGTGAAGATCGTGGAAAAGACAGCAGCGAAAAAAGGGAAGATGGGGCAGAAGAAAGGAAAGACGGAGGTAAAAGAGCGTATTCAGGTATTTCAGGGGATTGTGATTAGAAGAAAAGGAGGAGGCATCAGTGAGACCTTTACAGTAAGAAAAGTCAGCTACGGCGAGGGAGTGGAAAGAATATTCCCTCTGCATTCTCCGAATATTACAAAGATAGAGGTTGTAAGACAAGGCGCTGTCAGAAGGGCAAAATTATATTACCTGCGCGAAAGAGTTGGAAAAGCAGCTAAGGTTAAAGAAAAGAAAAAACAGACTAAAAAAGCCTAGATGCATGTTTTTTTATGAAAACAAGTTGTATTCGCAAGGCAAGAACTTAATTGCAGGTTTGGACGAGGCTGGCAGAGGTCCTCTTGCAGGACCGGTTGTTGCAGGCGCAGTAATCCTTCCCAAATGTTGTAATATCCAGGGCTTAAACGATTCTAAAAAGCTAAGTCCAAAAAAAAGAGATAGTTTATTTAATCAAATATATGATGCAGCTCTAAGTGTTGGTATTGGAATTGCAGATACAGAAGAAGTAGATAAAATTAATATATTGGCTGCCGCACATCGCGCTATGAATAGAGCAGTTGATAACTTAGATATCTCTCCTAAATGTATACTGGTTGACGGATTAAGAGTGCCAAGTTTAAAAAAGCCGCAGACAGCAATTATTAAAGGCGATTCAAAAAGCGCGTCAATAGCCGCAGCGTCTATTATTGCAAAAGTCACAAGAGACAGAATAATGATAGATTACGCAAAACAGTACCCTCAGTATGGTTTTGAAAAACATAAGGGGTACGCTACGCAGTCACATCTTGAAGCAATAGCAAGGTTCGGCATATCCCCTATTCACAGAAGGTCGTTTTCTCCTGTTCTGGAAAAAGAGAATAAGCAAATGGGAAAGATATCGTTAGGAGAATACGGAGAGGATTTTACATGCAGATTTCTCAGGACAAAGAGATATAAAATCATTGAAAGAAATCATAGGTCTCTATTTGGGGAAATAGATATTATTGCAAAGGATAAGGATACTTTGGTGTTTATTGAGGTTAAAACCCGTTCTTCAGACAGATTTGGTTCGCCAAGATTTGGTCCTCCGGAAAGTTCAGTTACCCACATTAAGCAAAAGAGAATTCGACGTATTGCAGAAGCGTATATTAAAACAAGTAAGTATCGGAATCTCTGCTTTCGTTTTGATGTGGTCTCTATCCTGTTTGATTCAAAAAAGAATATGGTTGATTTTAAACTAATCTGGAATGCTTTTTAAGGTTATTTTTGTTGACATAGTCCTTCTGTTTTTGATAGGTTATGAACACTTAAATTATGAAAATCAAAAATTTAACTCACCCTGACCCTCTCTTGGGAAGAGAGGGAAAATGCTTTCCCTTCTCTTTGAAGAGAAGGGGTAGGGGATGAGTTAGAGGGAAAAGGAAAATGACAGGTAAAACTTTCAGCATTCTATTGCTTTTTTTCTTGTCAGTCTCTTCCTTAGCAGGGGGATTACCAAGTCCTTCAGAACCAGTAAAACCTGCCATTGATATAAATGCAGATCAACTAGAATATTCAGAACAAGGTAATGTAATTATTGGCAAAGGCAATGTTGAAGTTAAATATAAGCAAATACGTATGACAGGAGACTGGTGTAAAGTAGATTTGACAGAAAAGAAGATCATTACTAAAGGTGATGTAACATTTTTCGAAGATAAAAATAAGATACGGGCAGAGATTATAACTTATGATGTTCTGAGTGGACATGCAACAGTAGAAAGCATAAAAGGATGCACTTCGCCATGGTTCTGGGACGCGGAGAAGATGGAAAGGCTTTCCTCCGAAGAATACGATGTTCATAATGCAATTCTTACAACATGCCCTAAAACTCCGCCGCATTATGTGATAAAAGCAAGCAGGATGAAGATTATTCTTGATGATAGGATCTGGGTATACAACGCTGTTCTGTCCTTCAGAGGAATTCCTGTTTTTTATACACCTGTGTATGCTTTCCCTCTGAAACATATTCCTTACGGGTGGGTTATCTGGATTGGGCATAATAATCGCGATGGCTGGATGACACTTGCTTATTATAACTGGTATGTCAACAAGAAGTTACGTGGGCGGATATATGGAGATTATATTGAACAAAGAGCATGGGGCAGACAACATGAATACCCGGGAGAAGGAATAGATGAAGCATATGTCCCTATTGGGAAGGGGCTTGATATTGAGTACAGGACTCATGGAGGTAAAGGATATTTCTATGGATATCAGATATACGAAAGCAAGCATTACTACGAAGAAATTGGAGATCGTCACAGGGATGAATATAAGAGATCCATTTATGATGAAAACGATGATAAATGGAATAGATGGAAGCTGTACTATAGGCACAAACAAGATTTTGGAGAAGGGCTTTATGGCATTACTAAGATAGAGAAGCTCAGCGATCCTGATTACAATAAGGATTTCTTTGACGAGGAATATCAGAAAGGGTGGTCGGAAGAGTCGCTTACAAAAAGACCAAAGACTTATTTATCTCTTTCTCAAACATGGGATGATTATTATGCCGGTCTGCTTGTAAGAAAGCGCATGCATGATTTTTATGATGATGTAATAGACCGTCTGCCGGAGATAGATTTTGG
>JAGMBN010000063.1 GCA_023129655.1 bacterium
AACTGCAGGAGCTTGTCCAGATGCGAGGCTGGCCATGTTCCTCATCCTCAAACCCCGGGTTTCCTATCTCTGTTAATGTTAATACCCCACCTGTTGGATCACCCCAATCCGGCCAGCGCCTTGTTTTGTCCTGTGGGATTGTACGAGAGGCTACCATTTCTAAATTTACTTCAAAAGGTTTATCTATATCTGTAAATAAGCCTTTAATCTCATATACATGAGTGGCATAAGGAGCAAATTCATCTATTAACACTCCTTCTTTAACAGGAATTACCCTGTCTTCAAAAAGAACTTTAGCGCTTGTATTCTTTTTGACATTAGGAAGTATTATGCGGATAGTTTTTTGTATATCTCTACTATTATTAGCTGAGATAAGATAAGTCTTTTTCTCATGTTCTTTAACCAGAAGGTGTATTCCTGTCTTCTTGCCGGATATTACCTGCTCAGGGCTCGGATAAAGAAGCGCAGGCGATAATTCTCTTATTTCACCTGCTAATTTCTTCAGCATCTTACGCATAGCAGGAAATATTTGCGGATATGACCAGTAGTATATCCCTTTAGCTTCATAGATAAGTGCTAAATAGGTTTGCAGCCTCTGTTGAGCTGGAGTAATGGCGGTATACGCATGCCATCCGGCAGCTTCAGGTATGAACCAGAAAGGTTTTCTGTTTTTTTTGAAAATATTCGCATATTTATCCATCGTAGTCCAAAAGTTGCAAGATTTGGTAAGCGTGGCATTGTACCAGTAGATATCACCCATACCTATGTCATAACAGTCAGGCGAAAGTGTAGGCCCCTTAGATGAATAGAAACAGGGACACACAGGATGATACGGATCGTACTCTTTGGTCACTTTGTGGAGAATAGCAGCCGCAGCTGCTTCTTTCTCTGCTGGTTCATCCCAGAAATAACCTCCGAATGCCGGGTGATTCTTGCATCTTCTAGATAAGTTAGGTAGGTAACTCTTTCTAATTATCCTTTCTATTTCATCAAGAGGTTTAGTGCTGAATCTCGGCATGCAGTAAAAAGTAGCTGCCTGTACCTGCATTCCATTGTAGTATGCTGTATCCAGGTAATTGTCTGAAACAGGAGCACGGGTAAGGTTAAAGCCGGCTTTGGAATACTCGGCAATTTTATTTTCTGGAATGTCAAATATCCCTATCGGGAAAAATGGCTTATCATTGACCAGAGGATAAAGGTTCTCCCTGTCAACCTTTATTTCGCAGGGCGCAGGTCTATATTTAACCAATGGAATATTCTCGCTGAAGATGAGTTTTTTCTGTCGGTATACTGAAAGAAGAGATTGATAGTTTCCAGGCAAAAGAGAAGTAATATCAGTCTTAATGATAAAATCCTTCCCTGAAATAGAGATATCTTTTTTCTTTATAACTACCTTGCCATCTTTTTTTATTAAGAGAGACGCAGTAAGATGAGAAGGCAGATCCCCTGCTATATTTATTCTGCCTTTGAGTTCAGCTGTTTTCTCTCTGGTATAATAGTCCCGGGTAAAATAAGAATGAACAAGAGGCGGCGCTTCAACTTCTCTTGGAAAATAAGAACGTTTATTAGTAAAGATATAAGGAGGAATTTCAAAACTAAACCCTGCAAGATAAGCATCGTCATACACATGGTTTGCAACCTTATACATTTGAAATTGCCATATACTATCTGCGCCTCCCTCAGGTACTATTACTTCCAAATCACTAAGATAGGTAGTATCTCCTTTAATTATCTGGCTGTCTTTATTATCGTAAATGACTATCCCAACATGCTCTTCTCCCGAACCTTCTATTTTTACTTTAAATTTCTTCACGTGCTTGGGCACATAGAAATATCCTTTCATTCGAGTTCCTAAAACATGTATCGGAGTTTTAATCATAACGTATCTGTTGGCTACCTTCACATAGCAAGCATTGCCACCTGTGCTAACTGTCAATTGATAAGCACCTATTTTTTCAGCAGATTCAAATATGTTGACGGTTTTACCAGGTTGTACCTGACCCTTTTTTATTTCTTTCCCATCCGGGTCAACCAGCCTATAGATAAGTAGACTCTTGCGAGCTCCTAGCTGCTTACTGATAATCTCCACTTCAATATTCTCTCCTTCCTTGACATCAATGAACAATGTGTTCACACCTCGCAGGCATATATTCTGTAGTTTTACCTCTGCCTTGGATACCGGTGCCAGTTTAGGTATTTTCTCCGCAGCAGCTATCTGAGGGATGGAGAAGAAGGAGACAAAAGTCTCTCCTCCACTCTCTTGATATTCAGTCTCTATCTCTTCTTCAGTTAAAGCTCCTTTGTATATCTTTACCTCATCTATAATCCCGGTAAAGTAGCTTTTATGTGCTCCTTTACGGGTAGAGATAACGCCGATGAGTATGCTTTGATTATCAATCCAAGGCAATCTGTTCTCTTCATAAACAGAATCAAGCCTTCCATTGACATAGAACCTGACCGTTATCCCGTCATAGGTAACTGCTACATGATTCCACTGGTCTAAATTAAAGATGGTCTTTCCTCTGTAATAAAAAGAGTCGTATTTTTTCCCCGTCTTACTGAAAGGACCATAGACCTTAAATTGGAGTCTTCCTTTAGTATCTAAGCTGATTCCATAAGTGGACCCAGCGTACCAGCGTTTACCTACAATTCCTTGGAGTCTCTCAGAAGAGGCTTTAGGATATATCCATGCAGATAAAGTCATACTCGTAATGTCAAAACAGCTTTTAGTAGTATCCTTTATCTCTACATAACTCTTTCCGTCAAACTCTAATGCTCCTCCTTTTTTCCCCTTCACCCACGCAGCACCATTGATTTCTCCATTATGATTGCCAGCAGAATCTTTAACTACTTTCCCTTTTCCTTCATCAAAATTCCAGTAGCCTACCAACTCTGCTGCTTGAGCATAACTTGCTAAAAGAAACACCAACCCTGCTAAAACTACCATCTTCTTCATAACACCCTCCATTTTATTGTTAAATTTCTATTGACATACTATATTACCTTCTACAAACTTTCAATCTCCAGATTTATTCATCACCTCCTCTATACATCAAATCCCAAATTCTAAATCCTAATATCTAAATCCTAAATAAATTCAAAAATCTAAATACAAATGTTCTAAACTGTTTTGAATTTTGTGTATTTCCTTTATTGTTCTAGCTGGTAAAACTACATTTGTCTGCATAACCTATCCCTCCACTTCAGTGCTCTTCATTACCTCTACACACCTATCACATAATTCAGGATGCTGCTTGTTTTTACCTACTGATTCGCTCCAGTTCCAACACCTAACACATTTCTCTCCTGAAGCACGCTTTACAACTACCTTCAATTCATCCTTAGAATCCGCCTTTGGAAATTGCGCAATATTAACTTTTGACACAATAAAAATCAACGATAAAGTTTCCTCAAAGCTTTTCAAAAACTCTACTGTCTCTTTTGCGCAATGTATTGTCACTTCCGCTTCAAGAGAGTTGCCGATAAGTTTTTCTTCACGCGCTTCTTCAATTATCTTAAGAACCTTTTCGCGAATATTCAATATTTTCTGCCACTTCTGATGTAAGGAATTATCTATTTTACCTGCGCTTGGAAAGTCCGCCAGAAACACACTCTCCTCTTTACCATGAATATGTTTCCATATCTCTTCAGATGTAAAAGCTAAAACGGGGCACATTAATCTTGTTATCTTCTCAATAATCTCATAGAGAACTGTTTGCGAACTCCGCCTTTGGAAAGAGTCTTTTTTAGCGGTGTACAATCTATCCTTCAGCACATCCAGATAAAAAGAACTCAATTCGTTTGCGCAAAAATTTCCTAACAATATATATACTTTGCTGAATGCAAACTTTTCATACGCATCTCCAATATTCTTTATAAGCTCCTGTAGTTTGGAATACATCCATTTATCTATTTCTGTTAATTTGTTGTGAGCAATTCTATCCTTATCCGGATTAAAGTCGGATATGTTTCCGAGAATAAAACGGACAGTATTTCTTATTCTTCTGTATGCATCAACTATCTGTCTTAGAATGTCATCGGAAATCCTAATATCATCCTTATAATCCGAAGAACATACCCAAAGCCTTAATATATCAGCTCCATATTTTGCTGTTACGTCCTGGGGGTCAATCACATTGCCAACTGATTTGGACATCTTTTTGCCTTCAGCATCCACCACAAAACCATGGGTTAATACACTCCTGTAACATGATTTATTGTTTAATCCCATTGATGTTAGCAGAGAAGTTTGAAACCAGCCTCTATGCTGATCGCTTCCTTCTAAATACAGATCTGCGGGCCACGATAGATTCTCTCTCTTCTTCAGCACAGCTTCGTGGCTCACTCCCGAATCAAACCATACATCAATAATATCTTTTTCTTTCTCAAAACTTGTTTTGCCGCACTTTGGACAGGCAAAATTTTCAGGAATAATTTCCGCTATATCAACTTCAAACCACGCGTCAGAGCCTCTTGCAGAAACAAGTTTAGCTGTATTCTCAATAATAGTCTGATCAAGTATCGTATGCTCGCAATCTGCGCAATACAAAACTGGTATCGCCACTCCCCAGTACCTCTGTCTGGACAAACACCAATCGGGTCGGTTGGTAAGCATAGCGTCTATTCTATTCATAGTGCGAGGCGGAATCCATTCCGCCTTTTTTACAGCAGCAAGCGCTCTGTCGCGCAGGTTATGTTTATCCACACTCATAAACCACTGAGGCGTTGCCCTGAAAATAACAGGCTCCCTGCATCTCCAGCAATGCGGATAAGAATGCTGTACCTTATCTTCATGTAGCAATAAACTCTCAGACGACAGTTTATCTATTATTTTTGCGTTCGCCTCAAATACATTTTGTCCTTTAATATCTGAACCTGCTTCCTCAGTAAATTCCCCTTTATTATTTACAGGAGAAAGTATTGGCAGATTAAATTTTATTCCTGTCAGATAATCGTCCGCTCCATGTCCAGGCGCAGTATGAACACAGCCTGTTCCATCATCCATTTCAACATAATCAGCAAACACTACTTTTCCAATTCTATCCAAAAAAGGATGCCTATATTCCATGCTTCCTAAATCTTCACCTTTTACGACCTTTAAAATCTCATACTTCTCTGTGAAACATATCTCTGCAACAGCAGAAACCCTGCTTTCAGCCATGACTAAAACCTGTTCTGCGCCATTAATTCTTGTTTTAACAAACGCATACTTAAATTCAGGATGAACAGCAACAGCAACATTTGCAGGAATTGTCCATGGCGTAGTTGTCCAGATAAGAATATATGTTGCAGACTTATCTTTAACAGGAAACTTTACCCATACTGAAGGAGAAGTTTTTTCTGCATATTCCACCTCTGCTTCAGCCAGCGCTGTTTCACACTTTATGCACCAGTATACAGGCTTTTTACCTTTATATATGTAGCCGTCTTTTGCCAGTTTTCCAAAAGCTCTTATAATCTTCGCTTCATAGTTGAAATTCATTGTAAGATAGGGATTGTCCCATTCTCCGAATATACCTAATCTCTTGAATTCCTTTTTCTGTCTCTCTATATATTTATTTGCGTATGCTCTGGCTTTCTTGCGAAATTTCACCTGATCAATCTGATGCCTGCTGACTCCCAGTTCCTTGAAAAGCTGATACTCTATCGGTAGACCATGGCAGTCCCATCCCGGCACATAAGGAACATCAAACCCCTTCATTGTTTTATACTTTATCACCATATCCTTCATGATCTTGTTGAACGCTTGCCCTACGTGAATATCACCATTCGCATAAGGAGGACCGTCATGCAGGATGTAAGAAGGCTTTCCTTTATATTTATCCCGTATCTTCTGATAAATATCCTGTTCTTCAAGATTCCTTAAAATCTCCGGCTCTTTCTGTGAAAGATTTGCCTTCATTTTGAAACTTGTTTTTGGAAGATTTAATGTGTCTTTGTATTCCAATGTATCCTACTCCTTTGACAATTCCTTTGCTCTATTGAGAGCTACCTTTACAGCTTCTTGAAACATTTCCTCAATTTTGTATTCATCCATGACTTTTAGGGCTGCTTCTGTTGTGCCTGCTTTGGATGTTACTCTTTCTCTCAATTCTCTGGCAGAGATATTACTATTCATTGCTAAAGAGACAGCTCCTGAAACTGTTTGTAAAACCAGTTTTCTAGAATCCTCTTCTTTAAGACCCTCTTTCTTCCCTATATCAATAAGGACCTCCATAATTTTAAATAAATATCCCGGTCCGCTTCCGCTTATAGCTGTAATAATATTCATCTTACTCTCATCAACGCTCAAAGTTATACCAAGTGCTTTAAATAGAGACTCAACAAATTGTTTATCCGCGTTGGTACAGTCTATACTAAAACAACACGCTGAGGCTCCCTTTTTTACACTAACACAAAGATTCGGCATGACCCTGGCAACCTTAGTATTTCCACCTAATATTTTTTTAATATAGTTTGTTGTGACGCCTGCAGCTATAGAAATGATAAGGTTTCTCTCAGAAACTGCGCCTCCCATTTTCATAAGAACATCTTCCATATTCTGGGGTTTTACTGCCAGAAGGATGCTTTCAGCATTTTTCGCGCCTTTTTCAATCGTATCAACGACCTCAATCTTTGAGTCTAAAAATGGTCGCAGCCTGCTTTTATCCACATCATAAACAGAAATATCATTTTCTTTAAGAACTTGTGGAATAATGCCTTTTAATATGGACGTTCCCATATTTCCAACACCAATAATAAAAAGCTTCTTCATTGAGTTTCCTATAACCTAATAAGAGTTCACCCATTATATAGACAGGTTGAAAAATTTCAATAAAGAAATCTGGGGCCACCGGATTTTAGTAAATTGAAAATATAGATTTTTTGTGGTATAAGTTTCTGTGAATTTAGGGCGATTAACTCAGCGGTAGAGTGCTACTTTCACAGAGTAGAAGCCACTGGTTCAAACCCAGTATCGCCCACTAAACAGATGGAGGGCTGATATGAAGTGTGATACGTGCGGTAAAGAGGTTTTTAAGGTAAAAAGGATTGTTCTTGAGAAAGGCTATGATAGGACACAAGCAAGAGCAATTTATAATTGCGAAGAGTGTTATAGAAAAAAGGAAGCTGATATAGA
>JAGMBN010000064.1 GCA_023129655.1 bacterium
ATCTCCAAGAAGATGCTTTGCCAGCACTCTGCATAACTGAAATACAACACCCACACCGGCAAGTTCGGAAAAAGGATATTTAGAATCATTTCTTTTTGGGTTAACTATAGGGTATTTTTGCGGCAATGGTATTTCAACAGTATGATGGTCTGTAATAATAACGTCTGTGCCCATACTGATTGCAGCCTTGACCTCTTCAATAGAATTTGTTCCACAGTCAACACTAATAATAAGTTTTGCGCCCTTTTTGCATAAGTCTTTAATTATATTGGTATTAAGCCCATAACCTTCATTCATCCTGTTTGGAATATAAAAATCAATATCTGCGCCAAAATCCTTTAAAAATCTATATAGCAGAGCAGTGGAGGTTATTCCATCAGCATCATAGTCTCCATAAATAATTATTCTTTCCTTATGTTTAATTGCCTTTAGAATTCTCTTTACGCTTGTTTCTACATCAGGCAGTAAAAATGGGTCTGATAACGCGCTTATTGCACAATACAGAAAACTCTCTGCACCAGGAATGTCCTTTATCCCTCGATTTATAAGTATTTGAGATGTATTCGGCATAATGCCCAGCTTCTCTGAAAATTCTCTCTGCAGCTCTGTATTAGCTTCATATATTTCCCATATATAATTTTTCAAACTATACTCCTCATTCTGTTGCTAAAAACAAAACTTATTATAAAATAAGTTTTACCTAAAAATCAAACTTTTGTGTCAGTCAGCACAAATTCTTGACAGTAGAGAATGGATTTGTTATTGTGAGCATGTCTTCGGGGTGGGGTGGGAGTCCCTACCGGCGGTGAGTCTTCTTGTTGTTGAAGAAAGCTCGCAAATTCTGGCTTCTGTAATTGTGCAGGAGCGGAATTGATGCGGTGAGAGTCCGTAGCCGACAGTATAGTCTGGATGGGAGAAGATAGAGAAGGAGTTGGTTTAATCCCGAAGAAATTCGGGATTTTTTTAGTTTAGATGTAGGAATTAAATGATTAGCGAAGATATAAAATTTATGAAACTGGTTTTAGCCTTGGCAAAGAAAGGAGAGGAATATACCTCTCCTAATCCAATGGTTGGAGCGCTTATTGTTAAAAATGGACAGATTGTTGGGAGAGGATATCATGCGTGTGCTGGAGCGAAGCATGCAGAGGTTTGTGCTATTGAAGATGCTGGTAAAAAGGCAAGACATGGAACATTGTATGTGAATTTGGAACCATGTGTGCATATTAATAAAAAGACACCTCCATGTGTACCTGCTATTATTGAGAATGGATTGAGCAAAGTAGTAATAGGAATGAAGGATCCAAATCCATTAGTAAAAGGCAATGGTATTCAAAAATTAGAAAAAGCCAATATTCAGGTTGTATGCGGAGTTATGGAAAAGCAAGCAAAGGAACTTAATAAGGTTTATATCAAACATATAACAACCAAACTGCCATTTGTTACAGTTAAATATGCAATGAGCATTGATGGTAAAATTGCTACAAGAACAGGTGATTCAAAATGGATAAGCAATGATAAATCAAGGAGGTTTGTGCATAGATTAAGAAGTATCTCAGACGCAGTTCTTGTTGGAGTAAATACTGTTATTAAGGATAATCCTTGTCTTACACCAAGGCACGGCAGCATTGCAGATAGAATGCCAATAAAGATAATATTGGACAGTAGTGCAAGAATTCCGATAAAATCAATGGTTTTAGACACTAGAGAAGCCCCTACCATTATTGCAGTTACAAAAAAAGCTCCTAAATCCAATGTTGAAAAGCTGAAACAAGTAGGCATTGAAATAATATGTTGTAAAAGTGATAAAAATAATCTTGTTAGTATTTATGACCTGCTTAGTAAATTAGGTAGAAAGGATGTTGCAAGCGTCCTTGTTGAAGGTGGCTCAAGGGTGATATCTTCATTTATGGAAGAAAGAGCAATAGACAGAATTTATGCTTTTATTGGTCATAAAATAATAGGTGGAAAGACGGCATTAGTTCCTTTTGTGAGCAGAGGAGTAAGTAAGATAAAAGATGCAGTTTCCCTAAAGAATGTTAAAGTCAGAAGATTTAAAGATGATATAATGATAGAAGGATATCCGAACTGGTAATACAGGACAGGTAATATATGTTTACTGGAATAATTCAGGAAATAGGTAGTATTATTAGAATAAAAAAGAGCTCTCAGTCTTGCGAACTCTGTATTGGGGCAAAAAGCATAAAGAACTCAAATATAGGAGATAGTATTGCGATTAATGGAGTTTGTTTAACTATTACAAAAATAGATGGAAATAATTTCTCAGCGGATGTGATTAATGAGACTTTGCAGAGAACGAATCTTGGTTTATTGCGCGCAGGAGACAGAGTTAATATTGAGAGACCTCTGCGTGTGGGAGAGCAATTAAGTGGGCATTTTGTTCTGGGACATATTGATAATACAGGAACTATTATATCCGCAGTTCTTGGCTCTGAGAGAATTCTTGAAGTAAAAACAAAAGATGGGATTATGAACTATATCGTTGAGAAAGGTTCTATAGCTGTTGACGGGGTGAGTTTGACAGTTGCTGAAGTTTATAAAATGAGTTTCAAAGTTGCGCTTATTCCACACACTATCAGCATTACAACACTTGGCAATAAGAAAAGGGGAGATATTGTTAATTTGGAAACTGATGTTTTAGCAAAACATGTTGCTAAACTTGAGGAAAATAAGGCTCAAAAGATAGATATGAATTTTTTAAAAGATAAAGGTGTAATTTAATATATGAAGAAGTGCGAATTCAATTCGATCCCACAGATAATAGATGATATTAAAGAAGGGAAATTTGTTGTTGTAGTGGATGATGAGAACAGGGAAAATGAAGGAGATCTGGTTATAGCAGCAGAGAAGATAACTTCGGATGGAATTAATTTTATGGCAAAGCACGGCAGAGGTCTAATCTGTGTTCCTATGACAGAAAAACGCTTGGAAGAGTTAAAAATTGACGCTATGGTGCCTGATAGTTCCGACCGGCTGGATACAGCCTTTACAGTGTCAGTTGACGCAAAAAAGGGTATAACAACTGGGATATCGGCACATGATAGGGCATTAACTGTAAAAAGACTTATAGACTTCGCAGCAAAGCCGGATGACTTAACAAAACCCGGGCATGTTTTCCCTCTAAAGGCTAAGGCTGGAGGTGTATTAGAAAGAGCCGGGCATACAGAGGCATCCGTTGATCTCTCGGAACTTGCAGGATTGTATCCAGCCGGTGTAATTTGCGAAATAATGAATGAAGACGGAACAATGTCAAGGATTCCTGAGCTTATTAAGTTTGCAAAACAGTACGACTTGAAAATTTGTACAATAGCAGACCTGATTAAATATAAGAGAAAATTTGGGAAGTTAATCAGGAGAATTGTAGAGACGAAACTACCGACAAAATACGGACAATTTAGGCTCATTGCCTATGAAGACATAATAGATCACTCTGTTCACGTTGCGCTTGTAAAAGGAGATATTAAAAATAAGAAGGATGTGCTTGTAAGAGTTCACTCGCAATGCTTAACAGGAGATATATTGGGATCTTTAAGATGTGATTGTGGGGAGCAATTATCTCAATCATTGACAGAAATTCAAAAGCAAGGTAAAGGAGTGCTTCTTTATATGTCTCAAGAGGGCAGGGGAATTGGACTGGCAAATAAATTACGAGCGTATAATCTTCAGGATAATGGATTAGATACAGTTGAAGCAAATGTAAAGCTCGGTTTTCGCCCGGATTTAAGGGATTATGGAATTGGGGCTCAGATACTCACAGATTTAGGACTGAAAACCATACGTCTCTTAACAAACAATCCGAAGAAGATCATTGGATTGCAGGGCTATGGTTTGAAGGTTACAAAGAGAATTCCTATTGAAGTTGAACCGACTAATGAGAACAAGAAATATCTCAAGACAAAAAAAGAGAAATTAGGGCATATATTGAGGCACATATAAAAATTACAAAAAGGGCGAAATTCTAAACAATATCAAATGACAAAATACAAATGTTCAAAACAATAAACAAACATAGAGGGGGTAAAAATGAAAGTGTACGAAGGGAAACTGGTTGTTGAAGGAAAAAAGTTTGGTGTTGTTGTATCAAGGTTCAATGAGTTCATTACATCAAAGATGCTGGATGCATGCGTAGACACACTCAAGCGTCACGGCGCTGAGGATAAAGAGATAGCTGTTACCTGGGTGCCTGGATCATTTGAGATTCCGTATGCAGCGGATAAGATGGCGAAAAGCAAGAAGTATGACAGTGTTATTTGCATTGGCGCATTGATTCGCGGAGGCACGCCTCATTTTGACTATATAAGCTCACAGGTAACAAAGGGAATAGGTCAAATCTCTCTCTCTACAGGAATCCCTGTGATATATGGTGTAATTACCTGCGATACATTGGAGCAGGCAATTGAAAGAGCAGGAACCAAATCCGGAAACAAGGGCAGAGACGCTGCTCTCTCAGCAATTGAAATGGTAAATCTGTTTGATGAGAGTTGATTCTGACTAATCAAAAGAAATCTGTCTATTTTAGAATCTCTTTGACAACCTGCCTGTCATCAAATGGGACCACTGTGTCCTTTAATACCTGATAGGTCTCATGCCCTTTACCCAGAATCATTACAAGGTCATTTTTTTTAGCGAGTTCTATAGCTCTTTTAATAGCGCTTTTTCTGTCCGGTATAATCTCAACGTCAGGACTGCCAGTGTCTTTAATGCCTTGAATGATTTCTTTAATAATCTTCATAAGCTCCTCAGTTCTTGGATTATCAGAGGTAATGATAGTATAGTCGCTTAGTTCTGAAGAGATCTTTCCCATTTGAGGCCGTTTCAACCTGTCTCTGTCTCCTCCGCATCCAAACACGGTTATTATTTTGTTGGGTGCTAAGTCTCTTGCAGTTTTAAGAACTTGTTTCATGCCGTCCGGAGTATGGGCATAGTCAACAATAATGTTCAAACCTGTGTCTGTGGTTATTTTCTCAAATCTGCCTGGAACTGATTTTAAGCTTTCCAGTCCGGATTTAATCTCATTAAGAGACAGACCAAAAGCTGACGCAGCGCTTGTGGCTGCAAGCGCATTATAGATGTTGTATTTACCTGCAAGATTGATTTTTACACCTATGCTTTTATTGGAACCTATATGAAGTTTGAAAGACGAGCCATCAATGATTGACTTTATATCAGATGCATATACAAATGCATTTGTATTTAATCCATAAGTAATAATCTCAACCTGGCATACGTCGCAAAATCTTTTACTTGCAGGGTCATCTATATTTATGATAGCTTTTTTAGCAGTATTCTTTTTACTGTTCTTACCCATTTGTTCAAAAAGCTGAAGCTTTGTATCTCGATATTTTTCCAATGTTTCATGATAGTCTAAATGTTCAGGTGTTAAGTTAGTAAAGATGCAGGTGTCAAATTCAATTCCTGCTATCCTTCTTTGAGCAATTGCGTGAGAGGAAACCTCCATTATGACAGTTTCTATATTTGCCTCTAACATCTGGCTAAGCAACTCTCTTAATTGAATTGGGCCTGGTGTAGTATTTACAGCAGGTATGATCCTGTCGCCTATTTGATAATTGATTGTGCCAATTATTCCTGTTTTGCGGCCTGCTTTTCTAAGAATTTGATCAATAAAATAGGTTGTTGTTGTCTTACCATTAGTTCCTGTTACACCAATAATGTTCATTCTATTTGAAGGATAGTTATAGAATGCGTCTGCTATTACAGGAAGGATCTTCTTCGTATCAGGAACCATTATTATTGTTACATCTCCTAATACTTCTACATCCTTTTCTACTATGAGGGCTGCAGCTCCTCTGGAAATAGCATTGTTAATAAAATTGTGCCCATCCGCTTTTAGCCCTTTAATGCTAATAAAAGCAAAGCCGCTCTTTACATTATTAGAGTCAGAGGCTATTCCGTTAATCTCTATATCTTTCCTGCCGGATATAGTAAAGCTCTCTAAATCAGAAACTAGTTTCTGTAATTTCAATGTTGTTCTCCTTTATCGGGGAAAATATTAAGATATCTTAGCACATCCTGCGCAACATTCTTGAATGCAGGAGCGGCAACGATTGATCCGTAATACGCTTCTTGAGGCTCATTTACCATTATTAGTATTGCTACCTGTGGATTGGGTACCGGCAAAAATCCTATAAAAGACGCTACATATTTTTTACTGGAATAACCCTCTCCCGGTATGTATTTCTGAGCAGTCCCTGTTTTGCCTGCAATAGTGTATCCTTCAATTTGCGCGTTGATACCTGTTCCGGTCTCTACAACACCTGTCAATATTTCGCTTAACACTTTACTTGTCTTGAAAGAAACTACTCTGCGAACTACTCTTGGTTTGAATCCCTTCACAATCATAGGCGCCATTAAGTTCCCACCGTTTGCGACTGCTGATATTGCAGTTATAAGCTGAAGAGGCGTCACTGATATCTCCTGGCCAAACGGAATAACCCCAACAGAAAGTTTTGACCATCTACTTAAAGAGCGCAGCAAACCTTTAGCCTCCCCTGGAAGTTTTATGCCTGTCTTTGCTCCAAACCCGAATAATCTAATATACTTATACAGCTCTTTTGAGCCGATCTTAATGCCTATCTTGGCAAATGCTATGTTGCTCGATACTTCAAGCGCCTGACGAAATGTGATTTTCCCGTATGGATCATGGTCGTGTATTGTATGTCTCATAAATCTATAAGAGCCGTTTTCAGCGAAAATAACATCCTCAGGCTCAAATACTTTATTATTTAAAGCTGCTGCTGCTGTGATAATCTTGAAAGTCGAGCCTGGTTCATAAGCGTCTGTTACCGCTCTGTTTCTTCTGCAATCATGAGTAAAACTTCCGGCGTTATTTGGATCATATGTCGGTCTGTTAGCCATGGCAAGTATCTCGCCTGTATTTGGATTCATTACAATGCCTGTCACACTCTTAGGGCTAAATTTTTCAACCAGTCTATCTAATTCACGTTCTAATATATGCTGTATAATTTCATCTATAGTAAGAACAATATTTGTGCCATCTGATAAATTAGATCTATGCGATC
>JAGMBN010000065.1 GCA_023129655.1 bacterium
AGCATTTTATTATCAAACATAAAACTGCGGCCTGTCCACTTTTTATCCGGCTCTTGAGATTTTTCTACCATGTCTTGAAAGCCCGATATCTTTGCATCCATATCATCCAGATAGTGCAGAATAACCGCTTCTAATACCTTTGGCTTTTTGGGCGATCCCCACTCATACTGTCCATGATGACTGAGAAGTATATGTTCAAGCAGCATTTCTAATTCCGCTGGAAACTCGGGAATTTCAGCTATCTTCGTTTTTACCATTTGCGTTCCTATTACAATATGACCTATCAACCTGCCTCTGTCTGTGTAATCAAAGGCACGTGAATATTCATACTCATATATCTTGCCAATATCGTGTAAAATAGCACCTGCCAGGAGAAGGTCTTTATTAATATTCTTATAATATTTGTCTATTTCCATGCACATACTGGCTACTGATAAAGTATGTTCCAGCAATCCGCCGATGTAGTAATTATGCATTTTTACAGATGCCGGCGCCCTTTTAAATAACTCCCTATATTCTTCAACTTCAAAGACCGCGCGCAACAGATTTTTAAGCCACTTATTTTTGATACTATCAATTATGCTGATAATTTGGTTAAACATTATGTCTATGTCCTTATTAGTCTTTGGAAGAAATTCGTCAATATCTATTTTATTCTGACCTAGTCTTTGAATCTGTTTAACATTCATCTGTAACACGTTTTGAAAACGTTCCACCATTCCAATAACTCTTACAAAATCATTATCCTTGAATAATTTTGACATTTCTTCTGCATTATCCCAAATTCTTCCCACAATCTCGCCTGATTTATCTACAAGTTCAAATGTAAGATAAGATTTATTATTTTTCGTTATTCTTATATGTTTATTTCGAACAATAAATACACTGTCAACTTTATCATTAGCGCTAAGTTTATCTGCATATTGTTTAGCCATTTAAAAAACTCCTTTCCACTACGCTTCGCACTGTTTTTACCAACTCCCTGACTTTCACAGGATCTTTTATCCCTTTTTCTTTTTCCACGCCGCTCGCAACATCAATGCCATAGGGATTGACCCGGTTTATAGCATCTTTGACATTAGAAGGCGTTATCCCTCCTGCAAGGAACACAGGCACGTCCAGATCTTTAGTAAGTTCAACTACTGTGTTCCAATTGGAAATCTTGCCCGTTCCGCCATGTTGAACACTAGTGACGGATCTATAAACTGTGTCAACAAGAATTACATCTGTCCCTTTATTCACATAAGTGTTTACTCTTGTTCTCATATCACTGATATTGGTGTCAATGCCCTGGGCAATGACCTGTTCTGAAGACGGCAGATGTATGGATTTCCACACCATTACATCAGGGATTTTTGATTTTATCTCTGCCACTAGTTCCGGGTTTTCCATGCTGAGCAGTTGAAATGCATACGGCTTCAACCTGTTATATATAAATTCAATCTCTTTGAATGCAGGATGCCATAAAAGGATAACAACTGGTATTCTCGCCTTTGAACATAAACTTTCCGCTTTTTTTATATCAACGCTGCGCTGGGAAACGGAAACATTGACCAAAATACCAGCATAATCAGCGCCTGAGGATGAAACTAGTTCTATATCCTTAAGATTTGTAATGCCGCAAATTTTAATTTTGTATCTAGACATAAATTTTTATAGCAAATAGTTCTGTTACCTGTCAAGTTTATGAGAATTTCTGAAGTATCCCCAAAAAATAGTCACCAAAAATCGTAAGTACTTTTAATATAAGAAGATATGCAAATTAAGAAGTAGAATAGTAGTTTTTTTGCAAAAATTGGGGATACTTTCTAAAGGATTATCAAAAGTTTGATATTTGATGCTGGTTTTAGAAGCCATAGCGTAGAGGGAGTTTCTTTTGTAGTCTTTGAATAGCGCATAGATGAAAAAAGAAAAGACAAAAAATTGCTTTTTTGAAAAACAAGGTTTAAACTTATTTATGAATTTTGTTGATGGTTGAAATATTGAGATTGAAAATTGGCATATCCTCTGCTCCTTTATGTCGTGTTAATGGGTTTTTTAACTCATTGATATAACGAGAGTTAGGGGATATGTCAAATAAATACAGGTATGCAGTACTTTGAATGCTTGTAAGTTGTGAAATTACAGTATGTTACGACGGTGAGGAAGTTTTTTAATTGCTATTATTTAACTTATGATGGGACAGTAGTGATAATTCTTTTAATTTTGTAGAAAAATGATAATATATAACAAGGTTAATCAAGCTGGAAAGGAGGTGGTAGAGAGCTTGAGTTGTCGTGGCGTTTCTACATATGAAGTAAAAACGCAAAAAAAGTTGAAAAGATCAACTTTTGATAACTAAACTATAACATAAAATATATTTCAAACCTTTAACTTAAAAATCTTGTAACAGTAAAAGATGATTAAAAATGTGAATTACTCAATCAACTCTATTTTGAGTGAAAATTTTCGCTTTCAAATAAGCAAAAATAAAAATCATAGTGTGCAAAGCCATACACATGAATTTATTCAGATTGTTTACCTCTTTAAAGGAAGTATTGAACATAAAATAAATAATAATAAAGAAATTTTAAGAAAAGGGGATATAGCTATTATCCCTCCTCTTATTAAACATGAAATAGTCGTTGATGCAGAAGATACAGAAACAGTATTTATTAATTTCATACCTTCCATTGTTAATCCATTATTTAAGACACATTTGCAGCTCCTTAATTCCTGCCAGATAGATAGAAATTATTTTTTGCCACTTATTAATATGATTAGAAAAAATGATTTCAGGAAAATCAGTATTTCGTCCAAAAATATTGATTATATAGAGGATTTAATAAACAATATTTATAGGAAGTTTAATGAAAAGGAAAGATTATATAAGATAGCTGTGAAAGCAGATTTACTGGAACTGTTATTAATAGTAGCTTCTGAGTATCTTTCAAATCAAGGAAAGAAAGAGGAAGAAATATACAATCCTATAATGAAATATAGGGATAATATAGAAAACGCTATTAATTTTATTAATAAAAATTATGATAAAGAGATAAGCCTTAACAAAATCGTAAATGAATCACTTATGTCCACTGCATATTTTTCAAAAGCTTTTAAACTAATTACAGGCAAGACATTTGTGCAATATTTAAACGATTTAAGGATTTATCATGCAATGTCACTTATAAAAGTCTCAAACGAGAACATTACGACTATCTGCTATAAAGTAGGGTTTAATGACTTTAACCATTTTTGCAGAACTTTTAAGAAGATTGCAGGAATAAAGCCATCATTGTTCCGCAATAAAATTACTGATTAATAAAAATGCCTGTTTTTTATAAAATCCGATAGCTTTTTTATAAAATTGTATGAGATATTCTAATAATTAGGTTTGTATAATGCTAATAATATTAAAACCATGGAGGAGAATGTGATGAAAACACAGACTAAAATGTTTCTGGTTTTCCTAACTCCCGGATACGACACAGGGAGGTTACACTATAATAGAAGTGTTCTTGGTCCTGATGGGGTGCGCATACCGAAGAATTTCATCTCAAATGAAAAACTTCTGGAGGAACTGAAGGGAAAATGCCCGGAAGTTGAATTTACTGCAAGGACACTTGAGCCTTCTCAGAATGGATACGAAAGGCTTCTTATGGAGATCAGGAGTCTGAAAGACGAACTTGACGGAGTGATCATAGTTGGGAACGGTACCCGTGGCGCATTTTCAGGCGCCGAGCGGCAACCCCTTGCATTTACAGGTGTTCCAACGATAATTGTGGACAACCTTTTCAAGCTGCAGTCAATCCCATATAGGATTTGCAAGAAGGAAGGCAAGGTGGTTCTTGCCTCTCTGGACAGGGAGCACATACTTTCTAAGGATAAATCCGAAGCCATGTTCAATGATCTCCTCGACAAGATCAGGATTATTGAATCCCTGCACAGGCTGAGAGAATCAAAAATCCTGTTTATCAAGGATCCAATGTCGGATATTGATAAAGTAGATTACCAAAAAGTCCTACCCTCAAAATACAATCTAATTATCCAGAACCGGCTTAAGGAGTATTTTGGAACGGAATTCATTTTCCGTGATCTTGAGGAGATGATAGAAATCTATCATTCGATTCCTGATGACAAAGCCAGGAAAATCGCTGATATGTGGATTTCTAAAGCTACGGCTGTCCAGGATAACATTGAGGGTGAAATACTGAAAGCTGCGAAGTTGTATCTTGCCATAAAACAGATAAAAGACAGTCTTGATGAAGAGCCGGCAGCCATTATGGTACAGGATTATTTCCAAGCACTTGAAGAAGGTAAGAAGGTAACCACTTCACTGCCAATGATGGAATTCCAGAAGAAGGGGATTATCGGCTGCTACCAGTCTTATACCGGCACGACTCTTTCCCAGCTTCTCGGATATTTTATGACAGGCAGAATGAGCTATGTGCATGATATGGTTATTGATATCTATAATAATATCACACATCATATACACTGCGGAACACCCATAAACAATGTGTGGGGCAAAGAAAATCTTTCTTACAAGATCAGGGACTACACAACAGGTAATTGGCATGAGAAACTAAAAAGACGCGATGGAGCAGTTCCCTCAGAAGTTTCATTTCCTGTGGGAGTGCCGGTCACCATCTGGAAGGTGCTGCCAATGCACAAGAAAATAATGGTTTTTACCGGCACCAGTGTTGACGGAGCTAGTTTCTGCCGGGAATGGAAGGATATAATATGTAGAAACAAGCTCCCTCTGCAGGTTGACAATGCTGAGAAAATACAGTTTCATCAGGATACCCATATATACGGCTGCCATTTTGCCGCGACATTCGGTGATATCAGAGAGAAAATAAAACAGCTGGCTACATTCATAGACTTTGAAGTGGATGAATGGGATAGATAATCAAAATGGACAATCGGGAATTAAGAAAAAAATTTTCAGTTCTTGACAAGAAAATCAACGGTCGTCCTTTTGTATATTTTGACAATGCATGCATGGCACTAAAGCCGGATGCCGTTATCAAAGCGATAAGCAGGTATTACTATGAGTTTCCCGGCTGTGCAGGACTCGGAAGAAGTAATCACTTTTTCTCAGAAAAAGTTGACAGCGAGGTGTACAAGACAAGGGAAAAGATAAGAGACTTCATAAATGCCAGGCCGTGCATAGATACCTATAAGGCATACACGCCGACAAAAGAAATAGTCTTTACAAAAAACACAACTGAATCAATAAATCTGGTTGCCAATAGTTATCCGTTCGGGAAAGATGCGGTTGTACTGACTACCGACCGGGAGCACAGTTCAAACCTCTGCCCGTGGAAAGAACTGGAAAAGAGGGGGATTGTCAGGCATCTCTGGGTACCATCCAAACAGGACAATACATTTGACATAGAGGAATATGAAAGGATATTGAAGTGGGAAAATGTTGAGCTTGTAAGCATGGTGCACGTATCTAACCTTGACGGTTACGAAATCCCGGCAAGAGATATTATCCGCCTATCCCATAAATACGGAGCGCGGGTGCTTTTGGACGCTGCGCAGTCTGCGCCTCATATACCAATTGATGTTCAGGAACTAGATGTTGATTTTCTGGCTTTTTCAATACATAAGCTATACGGACCAACAGGAATTGGCGTGCTTTATGGAAAGGAGGAGATTCTGAACTCTCCTGAATTCAGACCTTTTATTACAGGGGGAGATACGATAGAGGATCTGTTTCTGGAAAAGCCACCTGTCTATCTTGACTCGCCTTTCAGGTTTGAAGCTGGATTACAGAACTATGCCGGTATTGTCGGAGCTGGAGCTGCTATTGATTTTGTTAAGGAAATCGGCATGGAGAATATTAAACGGCATGTTACAGAATTAAATAAATATCTAACAGCAAGACTGAGTGACTATGAAGACGAGTTTTTCATAATAGGCCCTTCAGACCCATATTTGCGTGGCGGCATAATTACGCTGTGTTTTAAAAGAATGGGAATAGTTTCTCTCTTTATGGAGGGAATAAACGGAATAGGAAATATACTTAGTTCTCGTAAAAATATAATGGTAAGGTCTGGTGAGTTCTGTGTGCATTCATGGTTTAACAATCGAAAAATAAGCAGGGAATGCGAAAAGATTAGAGCTTCCTTTTCATTTTACAATACTAAAGAGGAATGTGATATCTTTGCCGATGCGCTAGGGGAAATTTTCCAACTGGAAGAATATAGAATGCTTCCGAAGTTGTAACAATGCAAGAGGCTGAACTGATAAAAAATTATTATCGAAAAATTGTATCTGAAGAATTCCCTTATTCAGGAATTCTTAAAAATCCCGGCATAAAGATAAAGGCTGTTGATTCCAGAGGGTGCCACGGCAACAATATAAATCTATTGTTCCTCTATATAAAAATTAAAGATAACAGGATTGAGTCTATTAGCTATGAATGCGAGTATTGCGATGTTACAATGTATGTGACAGGTGAATTAGTTTGCAGACTGATAAACAAGCTGGCGATTTTAAAGATTCAGAATCTTAATGAAACTGATTTTAAAAATGAACTCGGTGGGAAAAGCCGTAAGATTTTCAGGCAGGTATCAACAGCTCTGCGTATTTTCAATGAAGAACTGCTGCAAAAGAAAAAAAATAATGTATAGGAGAAAACAAAATGAGTGAAAAGCTTTTTTTATGTGCAACGTTTAATCGCAGTATGAAGTGGGTGGATGATTCGGAACTGCTGGATGGTTCCATCATTGCCTATTCAGCCTGTGATTATCTTTGGCTTACTGGAAAGAAAAGTTCCTTTAACTGGTGGATAGAACCTGATGATGTAGAGTATAAGGCTGTTTCAGATACACATTCCTCTATTCAGATTAAGTCCAAAGACACAGCTACTTTAATAGTTCCAAACTATGAATTTCTTATTGACCAGCACCCG
>JAGMBN010000066.1 GCA_023129655.1 bacterium
CACTTCGGTGAGTTTGTTATGGGAGAGGCTAAGATGATTGAACCGTATTTTTACAGGTCTTCTAATTTTCAAAACTGGTTCACTGCTGATAAAACAGACCCGTTTGTATATGTAGGCTGCCATTATGTTGATTTGGTTTACTTTATCACAGGTCTTAAACCTGCTGAGGTTTCAGTGGCTGGGATTAAAGGAAAGTTCCCTAACGGAAAAGAAGGTTATATGTGGGCCAATGGTCGGGTTAAGTATGAGAACGGAGCTTTATTGTCTGTAATTGACGGATTGGGTTATCCTGACGATGGCGCTGGAAGCAACGAGCAAAGTCTGACTATGTACTGTGAAGGCAGCGGAAAAACAGGTATGATTAAACACAATGATCAGTTCAGGGGTGTAAGCCACAGTTTTCTGGAAAATATTGGCTGCGCAGGGTCGCGATTTAATTATATCAATCCTGATTTTTACCGCTTAGTTCCATGGGAAGGAGAAGGATACAAGCCAGTAGGATACGGTTTTGAATCGGTGGCTGCGACCATCAATACCATTAGCAGCATTGAAAATGAAACGCAGTCTTTTTCTGAAGACAAATCGTTGAATAAAAGACAGGAAATAATCAAGGATGTTGACGAAAAAGGCATTATTGCTACACCGGCTAACAGTTATATAAATGAATTAGTAGTTGAGGCGGCAAGAATGTCAATATTAAGCGATGGAGGCGCCGTAAAAATCATTTATGGAGATAATCCGCGCGTAGAACCGCGAGGTTGAGTAGAGGATATAAAGAATGAGATTCACAAATGGCAGGATTTGCACAAAGAATAAAATAGTAACAGATCAGGATCTTATTATTAATGACGGCAGGATTTTTTTAGAAAAAAGTACTGGAAATATCAATGACAAAGATGAAAATATTGTTGATCTTAAAAGTTCTTATATCTTGCCGGGATTTGTGGATATTCATACACACGGAGCCGGTTTATTTGACCTCACTTTAGGTCAATATAATCCTAAAACCAGTTCCTTTCAAAGTTCTTCTGAAATATATCAGGAAGCATTGTCTCGTTATGTTCGGTTGCGTACAAAAACAGGAGTTACTAATCTCTATTTGGCTACTATTGCGGATTCCATAGAACATCTGCAATTTTGTCTTGAGCAATTGAACAGATACATGAATTCGGATAATAATGGTCGGGACGGCTGTTTAATAAAAGGCAGTTTACTTGAAGGTACTTTTTTAAATCCTCTGATGTGCGGCGCCCAGAATCCCGAATATGTTTTTGCGCCGGATATTAAAAAATTTGATGAGATAAATAAATCGGGCACAATAAAATTAGTTAATGTAGTTCCTGATCATGGTAAAGAGTCTTTTAAATTGACAAAAGCCCTTCAGAAAAAAGGTATTACTGTCGGAGCAGGGCATACAAATGCCACTTCCGATCAGATTAAAACAGCTATAGAAAATGGACTGGACTATGTGATCCATTTTCTTAATGGTCCTACAGGCAGTTCTTTTAAACCTTTTGATGGAGGCGGAGCAGTAGAAGGAATATTACAGGATGACAGTATATACGTTGAATTAATTGTGGACGGATTTCATGTTAACTCAGCTTATGTACGTGACGTTATAGAAAGGAAAGGCATTGAGAAGATCATTGCTGTTACAGATGCAATGTTTGTTAGTCAGGCTGAGGATATCACTGACTTTGAGATGACAGGAATTTTCGGACGTATGAGCGCAGACGGAAAGTACGTATATGTAGCAGGGTCAAAACCATTGACACTTTTCGGCAGTGTTCTGACCATGGATAAGGCGTTCAGCAATATATTATCTTTGCTGACTCAGGATATGGCAGGGATATGGTATCGCGAACATAAGGCTATTGACTTTGACCAAGCTGTTTTAACTGCGTCTCGGATGTGTGCCGTAAACCCCTGTGATATGTTAAAGAAACACGGAGCAGAAGATACAGAAACAGGATCCATAGAAGAAGGCAAATGGGCTGATTTGTTAGTTGCTGATATTAAAGGACAATCAGGGAATTACAAGTTGGATGTTCATAGTGTTTTTGTGCGTGGCAATAAAGTATTTTCTGATATTAAACAAAAAAAGGAGATGGTAAATGAGTGATCCTGCGCAATCATTAAAAGATTTTAAAGCGAAAAAAAAGTTTTTTGTAGGCATTGATTCTGACGGGTGTGCTTTTGACACTATGGAAGTAAAGCATAAGGAATGTTTTATTCCTAATATTATTAATGAATGGGAGCTTCAGCCAGTATCAAAATATGCAAGAGAAGCTGCAGAATTTGTAAACCTTTATTCAAAGTGGCGTGGAATAAACAGGTTTCCTGGTCTTACAATGGTTTTTGATCTTCTTCAGGAAAGAGAAGACGTGAAGAAACGCGGTGTTAATATACCTGAAGCAAGATCTCTGCGCGAATGGATTGAGAAGGAGTCGAAACTTGCTAATCCTGCTTTAGAACGGGTTGTTCAGGAAACGGACGATACTATACTATCCCAGGCTTTAAAATGGTCTAAGGCAGTTAATGAGACTGTAGCAAAGATAGTACGCGGAGTGCCTCCATTTCCTTTTGTCAGAGAGAGTCTGAAAAAGATATCCAATACAGCAGATGCAATTGTTGTGTCTGCAACTCCATGTGAAGCTCTTAAGAGAGAGTGGGATGAACACGATATTTCTAAATACGTCATGCTAATTGCAGGTCAGGAAATGGGAACAAAAAAAGAACATCTGGCATTTGCTGCTGTGGACAAGTATAAACCGGATCATATTCTAATGATAGGCGATGCTCCAGGAGATATGAAAGCAGCACGCGCTAACAATGCCCTGTTTTATCCCATTAATCCCGGAGATGAGCATATATCATGGGAAAGATTTTACAATGAAGCCTTTGATAAATTCATAAATGGAACATATGCTGGGGATTATGAAAAATCCCTGATAGATGAATTTGACAAGTATCTGCCCAGCATCCCTCCATGGAAGAAATAATACAGACATTCAGCAACTTCAGTGTCATTGCGAAGAACGAAGTTCTGAAGCAATCTTTTTGTCTTTCTTCGAGTCAAAAATGCCATGCAGGTCAATTACCGTAAGAACTTTGATTATAAAAAAAGATAAAGACCAGATACTTGGATATTTAGAGGATGCTTCCAATTTAGAGGGAGGTAATGCTGATATTCTTTATATCCCTGAGACTGAGGAGGAAGTGAAAGAGGTTGTTTGCAAATGCGCTAAAAAAAAGGTTCCTTTAACTGTTTCTGCAGGAGGAACAGGAACAGTTGGCAGTAGAATTTCGCGAGAAGGTGCTATTCTTTCTATAGAGAGACTGAATAAAATTCTATCAATAGACAAAGAAAATAAAAGAGCTGTTTTACAGTCAGGGGTGATTATTAATGATTTTTTGGAAGCATTAGCCAAACAGAACTTGTTTTACCCTCCATTTCCAACAGAAAGAACAGCTTTTATTGGAGGGAATATAGCAACGAATGCTTCCGGAGAATATAGCTATTACTTTGGACCAACACGCAATTATGTAAGAAGGATTAAAGTCCTGCTTTCTACAGGCAAACTTTTGGACATAGAAAGAGGAGCGAATTTTGCAGATAAGGAGGGAATTATTAAAGTAGGGGAATTAAGCGTCAAGATTCCCTCTTATATCAGCCCTCAAATTAAGAATGCTGCAGGCTATTTTTCAAAGCAGCAAATGGATTTAATTGACTTATTCATTGGTTCAGAGGGCACATTAGGAGTAATTACAGAAGCAGAGGTTGAGATAATTGATGATCTGCTATCTAGGTTTATAATGGTTATTTTTCTGCCTGATGAACAAAGGCTTTTAGAATTTGTTTCCGAGATTAAGAATAATCCAGATCTAAAACCAGTTTCATTAGAATATTTTGACAAAAACAGTCTGGAGTTTTTAAGAAGCGATTTTCATGGCATACCGGATAGTTCCGAAGCAGCTATCTATATAGAGGAGGAAGAAGGAGAGAATACTCTGGATATATGGTTAAATCTTCTTGATAAATATGAAGTTATTGATACATGGATAAGCCAGGATAAAAAAAGGTATCAGGAGCTTATAGATTTTCGGCATAAACTGCCGGAAAAGGTAAGAGATTACTTTAAAGAGATTAACTTACACAAGATTGCTCTTGATATTGCTGTGCCTGATGAATCGTTTGAGGAGCTTTTCTATTTTTACAAACATGTTCTAAGTGATGGGAAGATTAAATTTGTTCTATATGGACATATTGGAGAAAACCATCTGCATCTTAATTTTTTTCCAAAGAATGAGAAAGAAAAAATGATAGTTAATGATATATGTAACAAAGCTGTCCAGAAAGCAGTGAAAATGGGAGGGACAGTTTCTGCGGAGCATGGCATAGGGAAGATAAAGCATAAGTATTTGGAAGTGATGTATGGCAGAGAAGGAGTCTTAGAAATGGCAAGAGTAAAGAAAATTTTTGACCCACATTGTATTTTAGGATTAGATAATATCTTTCCGAGAGAATTAGTTCTGTGAGATTCGGATTTTGGATTTATGCAGAAAAGATGGATTACCTGTTATCTCGTGAAAGAATTTTAGGAATTCATTGAATTGTACTCTTTTATCGAACCTTTCTTCCATAAGCTTACGGGCATTTTTGCCCATCTTCAAGTAAGCATTCTTATCTGAGGAGAGTTTGGCGATCGCATCTATAAGCTCGCTCTGGTCTCCGGGTTTTATCATATAACCTGTTTTTCCATCAAAGACAACTTCAGGCACTCCCGCTAATTTTGAGGCTATAACAGGCAGTCCCATAGACATTGCTTCTAGCAGGACATTGGGCAAGCCCTCCTTATAGAGACTGGGAAGAACTAACATGTCAATTCTTTCAAAAACATAATTAGGTTCATTAGTAAATGGAAAAAATGTTACGTTTTTTTCAAAATTCATTGTTTTTACTTTTGCTTTCAGCATTTCTTCATCCGGACCATCCCCAACAAACATTAAGTGAATATCAGGGAAGTACCCATCTGCAAGCTTTGCGACAGCTTCGAGAAGAAGCACCTGTCCTTTTCTTTCTTCAAAAGAGCCAACTAAGCCCAGAACCGGACCGGCCGTATCACAAAGAGGATAACGCCTGAATGCTTCTGCTTTGTTTTTATTTGAGGAAGTAAAACGCGCAACCTCTGTTCCCTGATAGATTAACTCAACCTTTTTAGAAGGTATTTTATAATTATCAATAAGATACTTGCGTGTAAAGTCTGTGATACTGATGATTCTTACATTAATGGAGTCATCAGGAAGATAAAATTCTCTCAGATATTCAGGTACAATAGTCCCTGTTTTTGGTATAAGAATTGTGTCAAGACCAGCTTGTTTTATACATTCAGCGCCAAAAACAGCGCAGTGAAATCCATTTCTCGGAGGATGCACAGTACAAACAGCCATATCACAATTATTCAGACCCTCAATCCATATCCTTTTAAATTCATCACCTTTGGACACAACCCTATTCCAGTCATATGCAATAATATGCGCGCCTGCTTTAGAGCATTCTATAGCTACCCAGCTGTTCAGAGGCGCAATAACAGTAACATCTTCTCCTTTATTAATGAAAACCCTGGTCGCTTCAGAAACCCAGATTTGAGTCCCACCATGAAGATGTGTGTCTTCGATAAAGCCGATATGCATAGTGCTAACTCCTTCTCCCTTTACTCTATTTTACGTTAAGATTTTAGCAAAAACAAGAAAATGTTTCCGTTCTCTTTTGCCCTCTTGATTGGAGAAGTAGTTATGTTGTATAATTCGCAGTAGGAAATTTTGAAATAATTTGAAGGAGGAATAATAGCGTGGATTTTATTTTGCCGGAACTTGGAGAGGGGATTGAGGAAGCAACGGTTTCCTTCTGGATGTGCGAAGAAGGAGATAATATAAATAAAGGGGATGATGTAATCGAGATGCTGACAGATAAGGCTACGTTTAATGTTCCTGCACCGGTATCAGGTGTTTTAAAGAATGTTTTTGTTAAAGAGGGTGATATAGTCAAGGTTGGACAAAAAATAGCAGAGATAGGAGAATAAAATGCAAAAATTATCTAATAGAATAACAAGTATAAAGCCGTCAGCTACATTAGCTATAACTGCCAAGATAAAGACATTGCGCTCGCAAGGGGGGATAGATGTAATTGGTTTTGGCGCTGGGGAACCTGATTTTGATACTCCTGAACATATTAAGAATGCGGCTATCTCTTCAATAGAAAATGGCTTCACAAAATATACTCCTGCGTCAGGGACTTTGGAACTTAAGAGGGCAATTTGCGATAAATTCAAAAATGATAATGGGCTGAATTATACGCCGGAACAAGTTATTGTTTCATGCGGAGCAAAGCATTCTCTTTATAATCTCATTCAGGTTATGTGTAATCCTGATGATGAGGTTATTATTCCAATACCTTATTGGGTCAGCTATCCTGATATGGTAAAGCTTGCCGGAGCAAAACCTGTTTTCATACAAGGCGTTGAAAAGAATGCTTTTAAAATCTTACCTGATGAATTGGAGAATGCTATAACAGAGAAAACAAAAATCCTGATTATTAACAGCCCTTCAAATCCATGTGGAACCGTGTACTCAAGGGATGAGTTGATAGAGATTGCGGATATTACCTGCAAACATGATATTTTTGTAATTTCAGATGAGATATACGAAGAAATAATTTATGATGGGCTAGAACACATTAGTATAGCGTCTTTGAATAATGATATTAAAGAACGCACCATAGTAGTAAATGGGGTTTCAAAAACTTATTCTATGACAGGGTGGAGAATCGGCTATGCGGCTGG
>JAGMBN010000067.1 GCA_023129655.1 bacterium
CTTATGGTAGCGTTCAATCACATTGAATTTAGTAAGCGCTCTCTTTCCGCCAACATAAGAAATTGCCATTTTTGTTCTATGCGATACACATCGTCCAATCGGTCTGTCAATCTCGCCTTCATCCTGTGGGATCACTCCTCTTACAACAGCCATATAAGTCTTCTTCACTTTCCTGTTCTTAAACTGCTCTGCCAAATTAGAATGAGCACTATTGTTTTTTGCCGCAATAAGAACCCCTGATGTGTCCTTATCCAGCCTATGAACTATACCAGGACGCATATGCCCATTCAAATCCGACAATGTTTTGCAATGATACAATAAAAAATTCACAACCGTGCCGGAGACAACTCCCTGCGCAGGATGCACAACAATCCCAGCAGGTTTATTAATAACTATTATATTATCATCTTCATATAGTATATCAAGCGCCATATTCTCAGGTTTTAGTTTTAGATCAGCGTCATCTTGAAGCTCTGGGATATTTATTAATATATTATCTCCTATCTTAAGAAAGTATCCTGGCTTTGTCTTTTTCTCATTTACATAAGCCTGCTTGTTAATAATCAGATTATGAATAAAAGACCTTGAACACATAGTCAGCCTATTTGCTAGAAATCTATCCAGCCGTTCCCCAACATTATGCGTATCAGTTATAAACTTATATTCCATATCCACAGAGCCCACGACCAGAGTCGAACCGGTGACCTCATCATTACGAGTGACGTGCTCTACCGACTGAGCTACCCCGGCGAATTAAGCTTAACACACTGGCAATTATACAAATTTTTATATTAATGGCAAGTATTTGATTTAAGATTGGCTGTTTTCGTAAGAATCTATGAGGATTTCTCTGCCTTTACTGCCTTTAAGGGGGCCTACAATGCCTTCAGCTTCCATCATATCAATAAGCCGCGCAGCTCTAGCGTATCCAATTCTTAGACGGCGCTGCAGGACAGACGAGGAAGCCTGACGTGTATCTAAAACTAGTTTGACTGCGTCTTCAAACAAATCGTCTTTTTCCCATTCTTCCCCCCCTGCTTCTTCAGTCTTGGGTTCTTCCAGAATCTCCTTCCTGTATGAAGGACTCGCCTGCTTTTTCAAAAAGTTAACCGTCCTTGATATTTCCTTATCAGATACAAAGCACGCCTGCGCTCTCACAGGCTTTGGCGAGCCGGCAGGCAGAAATAACATATCTCCTTTGCCAAGAAGTATCTCTGCTCCATTCATATCAAGAACAGTTCTGGAATCCACCTTAGAAGAAACCTGAAACGAGAGTCTACATGGAAAATTAGCTTTAATAACACCAGTTATTACATCAACTGAAGGTCTTTGAGTAGCCAGAATAATATGAATTCCAGCAGCTCTTGAAAGCTGCGCCAGCCTTGTAATTGAATCTTCAACATCCCTGCGCGCCACACTCATTAGATCTGCTAATTCGTCAATAACTACAATAATATACGGCATATTCTCCATATGTTCCTGAGATCCTTCGGAAACTATCTTATTATATCCGGTAATATTGCGCACACCTGCTTTTGCAAGCTTCTGATATCTATCTTCCATCTCTCCCACGATCCATTTCAAAGCATTAGCCGCTTTCTTTGCATCGGTTACTATTGGAGTTATGAGCTGAGGAATATCTGAAAAAGCAGCTAATTCCACCATTTTGGGATCTATCATCAGAAATTGCACTTCAGTTGGATATGCATTATATAACATGCTCATTATAAGACTATTAATACACACGGATTTGCCTGCTCCTGTAGTTCCTGCAATTAAAATATGAGGCATATCCTCAATATCCGCAACCAGACATTCTCCCTGAATATCCTTTCCAAATGCCAGCGCAAGTTTTGACTTGGTATCCTTAAACGCTTTTGATTCCAATACTTCTCTCAGATACACAGGCTGCCTTTTCTTATTCGGGATTTCAATGCCTACAACGTCCTTTCCTGGAATTGGGGCAACAATGCGTACGCTTTGCGCTTTGAGATTCAAGGCTATGTCATTGGCGAGAGAAACAATATTGTGCACTTTTACCCCGGGCGCAGGCTGCAGTTCATAACTTGTGATAGCAGGTCCCTGATTGATCTGAGTAACCTTTGCCTCTATACCAAAATCATGAAGCGTATGTTCCAGTATTTCAGAGTTTGAATCTAACATGCCTGCATCATCACTCGCCATCTCAGATTCTGAAGGTAACTCCAACAATGTTAATGGCGGTAACTGAAATACATCAGGCTGAACTGAAGCAACAGCTTCTTTAGATTCAGTTTGCTTTTGTGAAACATCTTCTGTTTGAACTTGTTTTAGTCCTGATGTTCTAATCTTTCTTGTAATATTTCTATTAATAATTAAGCCCTTTTTTGGGAATTTGCGCACAATAAACGAACTAAAAACAGAGAGAGAAAACTCTGTGCATAAAAGAAAACCAGAAATAAATACTGTTACTGTTACAATATAAGCTCCTGTCTGCTCCAGATACATTTTTAGCTGTTCTGATAAAAAAAGTCCTAATACGCCGCCTGCTTTGAACCTGCTTGTTAAAAGAAAAACCTTTAATGACGGCATGCTGACGAGAGCAAATAAAGACGCTCCTCCACATAGAAGCAAAACTATTCCAAGTATTTTTACACATATATTCTGTGACGGTTTCTGCATGAATTTATTAATGCTTAAAATAAAGCCGATAAGCGGCACAAAATAGGCTGCAAATCCCAGAGCAAGAAAAAGCCCAAACCCAATATATGCTCCGGTTATGCCAATATAATTATGCGCAGGGCTATTAGGGGTTGATATATTATACGCAATATCAGCTGAATCATAGGATTTTAAGCTAAGAAATACAAGGATGCTAAAAGCAAGAAGCAGAATCCCAATTAAGTCGTTTCTCTGTTTTTCTTTTAAAAAAATAAACAAATTTATAATCCTGTATGTCCAAAACCTCCAGTATTTCTAGAGGTTTTGGCTAATTTGTCAACATGCTTTAAATCAGCTCTAGCAATCTTGTTAATTACGAGCTGCGCTATCCGATCTCCCCTGTGAATTAAAAAGTCCTTTTTCCCAAGATTCACTAATATAACACCTACTTCGCCCCTGTAATCTGCATCAATTGTACCTGGGCTGTTAACAATGCTTATCCCATGTTTAAGAGCAAGTCCGCTTCTTGGTCTAACCTGTCCCTCATATCCAGAAGGGATGTCTATTTGAATACCTGTCGGAACTAGTTTAATTTCACCCGGTTTCAAAACCATATGTTCCTTAACAGCAGCTGAGAGATCCATACCGCTTGCATGCTCAGTCATATATTTAGGAATAGGCATGTCCTCTGAACCAGCGATATGTGCTACCTCTACCTTTATCTCTTCCAAAATTAGCTCCTTTATATTTAATATACAAAATATCGCAGGTAATCGCAAGGCAAAAGACATTATTATAAAGACATTATTATATGTGTATGACACTCATGTTTTTTAGTTGCATAATTAATTGCCGCATCATACAATCAGGTCTTATGGAGCTAACTTCTCTTACAAGATCTGCAGGCAAGGTTGGAATTGCGACAATTATTAGTAGAGTTTTCGGCTATGTCAGGGATATTCTATTAGCCTCGCTTTTTGGCACATCAATGTTTGCAGATGTCTTTTTTGTCGCTTTCAGAATTCCAAATACACTGAGACGTCTCCTTGGAGAAAATGCATTTAACGGGGCGTTTATTCCTGTGATGGGAGATTATCTTAAGAAAAAAGGCGAAAAAGAAGCATGGAATATGGCTGTATCTATAGGAATGATATTCTTGTGTATATTACTCTTTATTATCGCTATTGGCATTGTTTTTGCACCGCTTATCATGAAGATAGCAGCTCATGGGTTCATTCAAACTCCAGGCAAAATAGAGCTTGCAACAAAACTCCTAAAAATAATGTTTCCATATATCTTATTTATAGGTATCGCTATCCTTATGATAAGCATGTTGAATTCCTTTAGAATCTTTTTTATTCCCGCACTTGCTCCCAGTATCCTGAATATATGTATGATTACAGCTCTTATCTTCTTCTGCCACAGGATGAAGGAACCAGTTGTAGGTCTGGCAATTGCAGTCTTGATTGGAGGAATAGGGCAGCTTGGGATTCAATTACCCAGTTTGGTAAAGCGAGGCAGGGGATTTTTTAAAGAACTAAAACCCAGATTTAATCATCCGGCAGCCAAGACAATAGGAAAGCTTCTAATTCCCGTCATACTTGGATCAGGTGTTTATCATATAAATATTCTTGTTGATACATTTCTAGCCTCCTTCTCTCATATAGTAGGCGAAGGAGCTGTATCTGCACTCTACTATGCTAACCGCTTGATACAATTTCCTCAGGCTGTATTCGCAATAGCCCTAGGCACTGTTATTTTACCTGCAATGAGCGGCTTTGCTTCGGAAAATAATATTGATAAACTAAAAGAAACCTTTACCTTCTCTATAAAAATGATTATTTCAATCACTATACCATTGAGCGTATTATTCATAGTCTTGAGATTTCAAATCATACAGTTATTATTTGGATGGGGGAAATTTCAGTCCTATTCTATAAAAGCAACAAGTTTTGGACTCTTGTGTTACAGCTTTGGACTTGTTGCATATTCAGCTAATCAGATCATTACACGTGCATTCTATTCAGTTAAAGATACAAAAACCCCTCTAAAGATTGCATGCTTGAGCATGGTTATAAACATTATACTTAATTTAGTGCTGATGTGGCCATTGAAGCTGGGTGGATTGGCTCTTGCAACTTCCATTTCTGCTACAGCTAATATGGTAGTGCTCTTTATTCTCTTTGATAAAAAGATAGGCAAAATAGATTGGGCTGGTATAAAGGATACATTGTATCGTTTAGTACCCGGATCAGCAGTAATGGCAATAACCTGCTGGTTTACATTAAAATGGATGATATATATTGAGGGGAATTTACTTACAGTACGTCTTATTCAGTTTTTTGTCCCTGCTTTTGCTGGAACTATTAGTTTTCTTATCATATCCTATTTTTTAAAGCTCAAAGAATTAAGACACGTGTTTGCACTAATAGGAAAATTTAGAAAAAAACCTGTTTAGTAATTACAGCGTTTCATTTTCTCTTTATTACATACACATTACTAATGTTTGTGTATGATCTGAGAACAATATAGATATCTCCGTTTTCTGCTTCAAAACACAGCTGATTAAAGCTTGGATTGGCAGTAACAAGCCTGCCATACTTAGATGGAATGGTGTAGCGCAATATAGTCTCCTTGATAGGTCGCTCCTTTTTTCTCCTGGTTTGCGCAAGTATAGATCCGCTGACTAATACCAAAAATACGATTACACTTACACTGATAACAACTAATTTTTTCATGCCACCTCTCCTTTTTTTGATTAACAATATCGTATCATAAATAGAATCATTTTTTCACTACTTTTTTAAAATATCGTCTGCTCCCATAAAGTTTTTTGGAGGTGCTGTTGTTCCGCCTCCCAGCTTTTTCAGTGAGTCCAGCAAGTTCGCAAATTTTGTGTGTAAGCTGCTTTCTTTGCCGCGGAATGACGAAGCTGGCACCACATAGGTGTCAAGACTATTGACCCAGGTGCCGTTTGGACACGGCATTATCCGACTCGCTATAGTGTAAGAATCCATGGCAATGGAGGTTCCTGTATAGTACGTTCCAGTTCTGCCAATGATGAGCCTGCCGTAAAATGTATGTCCTGTGATTTCCACCGTTCTCTATATCCTCATTTATTCTGTAACTGCCTGAATGGAATCATAGGTTATCTTTAGAACCTGACTAAGTTCTTTAATTCTAATACTCAATGGAGGCATTAAAACAATTACATCTTCCAGAGGACGAATGATTAAGCCTCTTTTTCTAGCCTCTAAAATTACTTTGTGTCCTATCCGCTCTCCTGAAGGATATTGTTTCCTGCTATCCTTATCCTCAACCAGCTCAATTCCTACTATTGTCCCCTTTTGTCTGATATCTCCTACGTGAGCCAGTTTATTAAATCCTTTAAGCCCGACCTGTAAAAATTCTATCTTTTCTTCCAGAGATTCAAGAACTCTGTCTTCTTCAAAAATTCTTATATTTGCCAGCGCAGCCGCGCAGGCAAGTGAGTTTCCTGTGTAACTATGTCCGTGATAGAAAGTTCTATGCTCATCGTGCTCACCTAAAAACTGGTTATATATTTCTTCTGTGGTTAATGTGGCTGCCAGAGGAAGATATCCGCCTGTTATTCCCTTAGACATGACCATAATGTCTGGTCTCACTTTTTCATGCTCACAGGCAAACATCTTTCCTGTTCTGCCAAAACCCACAGCTACTTCATCTGCTATTAAGAGAATACCGTGTTTTTTACATAATTTGCTTACTGCTTTCAGAAAACCCTTTGGAGCTGTTATAATCCCTCCTGCGCACTGTACCAACGGCTCTATAATTACACCGATAATCTTGCCGTGTTTTTTCTCCAGTACATTTTCCAATTTTTTTAAACACGCCATATTACACAGCCGAAATGTTTTTGAGCATCTGTAACAATGCGGATACGGGACTTTAAAGCCGTTAAATAAAAGCGCTTTATATTTTTTATTAAAGATGTCCATTCCGCCAACGCTAACTGCGCCTAAAGTATCTCCATGATATCCTCCATAAAAGGAGATAAACTTGTTTCTTTGAGATTCTCCTTTTTGCTGCCAGTATTG
>JAGMBN010000068.1 GCA_023129655.1 bacterium
CCTTCACGTAATATTGAAGGCGGACTGACACTGCAGTCTATAACAGTGGATTCTATTCCAGTTGGTATCTCGTTATCATCAATACATAAATCTGCTTTATTCTCAAATATCTTCTCTAGCACCTTAATTGAAGTTGCCTGATGATTATATCCAGAAATATTTGCGCTTGTTGTAGCAAGCGACACTCCTAATTTCTTTACTAAAAATTGCGGTATTGGATGATTTGGTATTCTAAAACTTATTGTGGGAAACTCGTTTCCTTTCATAATACATGCTTGAGATATTGGAATATTTTCTTTTGCTCTTAAGATAATTGTGAGTGGACCAGGCCAGAACTTGTTCATGAGCTCTTTTGCTATTTGAGGGATGTTATAAGCAAGATCTTCTACTTGCTTTAAGCCTGAAATGAATAAAATTAATGGTTTTTTGCGGACTCTGTTTTTTAGGTCATAAATCCTATCTGCGGCCTGTTCTATATTGCATATGCACCCAATGCCGTAAACAGTGTCAGTTGGAAAGATTACGACTTCGCCTTTTTTTAAGGCTTCAACCGCCGAGTATCTGTTTATCCTCATCAAGAAAGATTCCTTGCAGGTTCATTTTTAACGCTTCAGGATTCGTTGCATTAGCCATAGCCTGTTTTTTGCTTACAAAGCCCTTTTTACATAATTCCACCAGAGACATATTGAATGTCTGCATACCATCTTCCTTTCCGCCCTGAATAGCAGGTATTATCTTATGCAGTCTGTTTTCTCTTATTAATCTAGAAACAGCAGGTGTATTTATTAATATTTCCACCGCAGGGGTTAGTCCATCCCTGTCCATTCTTGGTATAAGCCGCTGGCAAATGACAGCCTTAAGATTAAGAGAAAGTTGCATTCTGATCTGATGATGCTGAGATGGAGGGAAAAAATCAAGTATTCTGCTAAATACGCCTGATGTGTCAGTTGAATGAAGTGTTGTAAGTACAATGTGTCCTGTTTCTGCCGCGCCTAGAGCAATATGAAAACTTTCAATATCTCTCATTTCGCCTATCAGGATAACATCCGGATCCTGGCGCATGGCGTGGCGTAATGCTATAGCGTATGAAAATGTATCTATATGCACTTCTCTTTGATTCACAATGCTTTTTTTGTCTTTATGAAGAAACTCAATAGGATCTTCAACTGTTATAATATGGCGGTTCAAGTTCTCATTTATGTAATCTATCATAGATGCAACAGTTGTTGATTTTCCGCAGCTCGTTGTGCCGGAAACAATGATTAGCCCTCTGTTTGATAAAGATATCTTCTCTAGTGCAGAAGAAGGCAGATTTAGCTCTTTAAATGATCCTATATGTGTTCTTACCCTTCTCAAAACTAATCCGACTGTTTCTCTCTGGAAGAAAATATTAACCCTGAAGCGTCCTAAATTCGGAGCTCCGTATGAAATATCCATTTCAAATTCTTTATCAAATTTTTGCTTTTGCTCCTCATTCATTAACTCAAACGCAATGTCTTTGGTATCTTTTGGAGAAAGTATTTCGCCATACGCATACAAGTTTCCACTTATTCTAATTTTAGCAGAGCTCCCTGCTTTTAGATGTAGATCTGTCCCCTCTTTTTCAACCAATTCTTTGAGATATTTTTCTATGTTCATTTTTCTCCTTGCATCCTATTTTTTACTCTTAAAAATGTTGGAATATCCAGATTGCTGTCACCGCCTAACTCCCTATTCACTTTTTCCAGCATAACCCGATCCTTTATTGTAGCTTCTTTTCTGTGAAACCCTGAGATATCTGAGGCGAATTTTACTTCCTTTTTTTCAAGATACGGAATATCAGTAGCAATAATTGTAAGTTTCAGCATATTATTTAATTTTTTATCTACAATAGCTCCAAATACTATATTAACATTCTGTGTAACGGCCTTACGGACATTATCAATGATTTTTTCAACTTCTCCAAAGCTGAGATCTTCATCGCCTGTTATATTAATAAGCATTGTCTTTGCGCTCTTAATATCGATCTCTTCCAGAATGGGACATAAAAGAGCATTTTTAACAACAGAGGATGCTCGTTCTTCGCCATACGCAGTTCCTACTGCTAAGGCAGCTTCTGCGCCATGAGTCATTATCTGTCGAATGTCTGATATATCAAGATTTATTATTCCAGAGACCGTTACCATGTCAGAGATTGCGCTGATAGCGTCAAATAGAGTGTTATTTGCAAATTCAAATGCTTTTAAAAAAGATGATTCTTTGTCAATTGTTCCAAAAAGTTTTTGGTTTGGTATAGAGATTGTTGCATTGGATTTTTCCTTTATTTTTCTTAATCCGTCTTTAGCCTGCATACATCTTTTTTTCCCTTCAAACAGAAAAGGGCTTGTAACTATTGCTATTGTTAAGGCTCCCAGTTCCTGGGCAATTTGACAGATTAGTGGCGCTGCTCCCGTGCCTGTTCCGCCGCCAAGTCCACAAGCCACAAATACAATATCCGAGTTTTTTAATGCTTCAGCAACTTCTGCTCTACTTTCATTCAGACTGCGGCGTCCTAAATCTATATTAGAACCTGTTCCAACTCCTTCTGTTGTCTTTAGCCCGATTTGAATTTTGTGAGGAACTACAGATGCTCTAAGAGCCTGTATATCTGTGTTGATATTAATGCATTCTACTCCAGAGAGGCCTTTTTTATATATTGCATCTACAGAATTATTACCTCCTCCTCCAACTCCAACCAGTTTGATACTTGCACCTGCTGTCGTCTCTTCAACTATTTCAAACATTAGAAAAAATCTCCAAATATCTTCTTTACACTTCCTGTCATTTTACCTATAAGATTTTTATTTTCAAATCTTGACGTTCCTCCGAATTTTCTAAAGTCAGAACCATGTTGTAATAATCCGATACATGTTGAATAGCTTGGTTTGTCAGAGATATCTTCAAGTTGATATGCAAGGTTTGGCACACCTACTCTTGTTGGCAGATTAAATATATCTCTTGCGGTTGATGTCATTCCTTTAAGTAAAGAGCTTCCGCCTGTGAGAACTACTCCGGATGCAATTAAATTTACGAAATCAGCTCTTTCTATCTCTTCCTTTACAATTCGGATAGTTTCTGCAATTCTTGGTTGAACAATCTCTGAAAGCTGATACGGTGAGAAATGGTTGGAGCTTTCTTGATTATTAGTATTAGTTTCCATGTCTAATCCAGCACCGTATTTTTTCTTTATTTTCTCTGCTTCCGGTGTAGAAATATGAAGACCTATAGCTATGTCATTTGTTATATGATTGCCGCCTATTGCCAGTACCTGAGAGTACTTCAGACTGTCTTTTTCAAAGATAACAAAATTTGTTGTGCCTGCTCCCATTTCAATCAATACAACGCCAAGCTCTTTTTCACTCTGCGATAGTACTGATTCAGAAGAGGCTAATAGATTAAATACAATATCTTCTATCTTAAAGCCAGCCTGATTAACGCTTTTTATGAAATTCTGTGTATGTGTTATCATGCCAGTAACAATATGTGTCATTATTTCAAGCTTTACGCCATTCATGCCAACTGGATCTTTAATCTCCGGCTGACCGTCTATAATGAAGTCCTGAGGTAAAACCTGGATAATCTCTCTTCCTTCCGGCAAAGCAATTGCTTTAGCTGTTTCTATTACGTTTCGAGTATCTTCAATTGTTATCTCTCCATCCTCTCTTCTAACCGGAACGCTTCCTTTACTATTAACCGTCTTAATATGTCCGCCTCCGATTCCCATGAACACGGATTTGATTTCTAACTCCGATGTCTTTTCTGCCTCTCTAACAGCTTTTTTGATATCATCGGTCACAATATCAATATTAACAATAAGTCCTTTTTTCAGGCCTCTGGTAGGAACTATTCCCATTCCTATAACTTCTATACTATCCTCTTTGTCTAATTTGCCAACCATGGCGCATATTTTAGAAGTTCCTATATCCAGCGCTGTTACAATGTCTTTTTGAGTTCGCATAAGTTTACTTTCTGTATTTTGCAGGAGTAATGTCTAAATCCTTTCCAAAGCGCAGATCTATATAGAGAAGTTTTTTCCTTTGAGCTTGTCTAAGTCTGCTTAGAATATCCTCTAACAATACCAGCCTTTCTTCAAAATCAGTTTTACCTATTTTTATTTTTATTTCATTATTTTGACATATAAAGTCAAGAATTAGATTTTCGGGTCTTTTAACATTTATATTCTTTAAACTGCCAAATTCAGAAAGTCTTCCCATATTATAGGTTTTTATAATTGTAATAATCTTTTTTATTAATTCAGACACTTCGGGGTTGTTTATTTTCAATCCTATTATTTCCGGCAACCCTCTTGATTCATTAAGCTTAATAATTACTCCATCTTCATCTATCCCATATATATTTCGCCTGTATGATATTTGTCCCATAGGGATTCTTTTTGTTATATTTACTAAAATTGTATTTGGAAATGAGCGTTCAACAATAACACTTTTTACCTCTGCCAATGTCTCATAGTCTGATCGCAGCTTGTTGATATCAAGAGTAAAGATATTCTCACCTTTTATATTATCAAGAAATTTACCGTTATTTACAATAACATTATTAATACGGAAGTAATTTGAATGAATAATGAATTCTTTAAATCTTAATACTATAAAAAAAGCGGCGTATATGACCAGCGACAGCCCTATTATTTTGCCTATCTGCGCAGCTCTTTTTTTAATCAGCTTCTTATATGAACGAGGCGCAGCAGAGACTCTAGGCGCTATTTTAACGTTCTTGCGAATTTTTGTTTTTCTACTTTTCATGTTTCTTGATTGCCAGATCCAGTAATATCAGACAGAGTTCCCTGAAACTTATTCCAGCCGCTTGTGCGGCTTTTGGCAGGAGACTTGTTTCTGTAAGGCCTGGAATTGTATTGATCTCTAAAACATAGGGATTGAGTTTGCAGTCAAGTTTCATATCCACTCTTGACATTCCATAGCATCCAAGCACCTTATGCGCCTTGAAAGCTATCTGTTTTATCTGAGAAATCTTCTCTTTTACAAGCTCTGCAGGCACAACAAAATCCGTGGATTTTTTTCCGTATTTTGCATTAAAGTCATAAAATCCGGACTTTGGAATAATTTCAATTACTGGCAAGGCTTTCTCCTCTAAGATACCAACTGTTATTTCTTTTCCATCTATATACTTTTCACATATTACATTATCATCATAACGAAAAGCAATTTCCATAGCTTTCTTGAATTCATCTTCTTTTCTTACGATAGATATTCCGATTGTTGAGCCTTCCGTAGACGGCTTAACAACTACAGGAAAGTTCTTCAAAGAATTAGCAATATAGAGTTTATCTTTACTTATTACTCTAAATTCAGGAGTTGGAATTCCGGCAATCTGAAACAAACGCTTGGAAGCTATTTTATCCATAGAGAGTGCGCTTGCAAGGACTCCGGATCCTGTATAGGGAATATTTAATATATCAAGCATTCCCTGAATTGTTCCATCCTCTCCCGGCTTTCCGTGAAGAGCAATGAATACAAGATTTATTTTATTCTTTATCAGCCTGTCAGGCAGATCTCTATTAACATCAAAAGCAGTAGCATTCAACTGAGCCTCTTTAAGAGCCTTTAGAACACAATTCCCACTTTTAAGAGATATATCTCTTTCCGAAGAAGCCCCTCCCATTAAAACAGCAATACGTCTATTTTTCATACGCCTATTATCTTAATTTCTTCTTCCAATTTTATATCAGTTTTTTCAAAAACTTGTTTTTTTATCTTTCTAATGAGTTCTAAAACATCCTGAGCGCTTGCATTGCCATTATTGACAATAAAGTTGGCATGCTTCATGGAAACCTGCGCATCTCCGATAACAAGTCCTTTTAATCCTGCATCATCAATTAACCTGCCTGCAAAATGCCCATCCGGATTCTTGAATATACACCCTGCGCTTGGTATGTCAAGAACCTGTGTGGATTTTTTGTGCTCCAAAAGTCTGGATATGCGATCATTGATTTCTTTTTCTTTTCCTCTTTTTAGTTTTAACTCTACTTCAACTATTATGTATTCAGATAGATTAGACTTGCGATATCCAAAACACAGACCCTCTTTCCCAAGTTCAGATACATTTCCATTCATATCAATTACTTTTACTGATTCAACAAGATTTCCAATCGACACATACTCTATGTTTCGGATTTCTTTTGTTCCTGCATTCATACACACTGCTCCACCAACAGTTCCCGGAATGCCTGCTGCAGACTCAAGTCCTGTAAGTTCTTCTTTCGCAGCTTGTTTTAAGACTCTTGAAAGCAAAGCCCCAGTTCCACATATAACGCTATCTGCTTTTACCCTAATTTCACATAACCCCTGTTCCAAATTTAGCACAACGCCTCTTATTCCTTTATCACTGATTAAGACGTTTGTTCCTCTCCCAATGGTTGTAACAGGAATGTTATAACTATTGCAGAATGTGAGGATGTTTTTGATATCCGAAATATCTTTTGGATATATCCACGCATCTGCAGGGCCGCCAATTCTAAAAGAGGTATGCTTGGATAAAAATTCATTAAATTTGATCTCTCCTCTTATCAAATTAGGGAGCTCTTTAGTCAATTTTTTATTCATATCCAACTCATCCCCTTACCCTTCTCTTGACAGAGAAGGGAGAACCAACTCAGCAAGTTCTTCTGCTACTGTAGAAATATCACCTGCTCCCAT
>JAGMBN010000069.1 GCA_023129655.1 bacterium
GTATCTGTATCTGATATCTGAGCAATAAGATCATAGACTGACTGCATGGATTTTGCTTTCCCAATAATATTAGAGGGGCAAAAACGGGTCTTAAGCTCATTCTGAAGACGGAGATTTTCTTCAACTAACCGCTCACGCTCTTCTTGAATAGACTGCCTGAGCCGGACAGCCTGAGCGACCATTGAAGCAATAATAGAAAGTAGCCGTACATCCTCTTCAGAAGATATAGTGTTATTGAACAGCTGGTCAGCACTTAGCGCACCTATTACCTCATTACCAAGTTTAATCGGAACGCAGATAAAGGAAATATCCTTTTTACGCAGAGATTTCCTTGCGCCGGTTTTGTTTAAGAATAACGGATTTTCAGAAATTCGTGGCACTACTGCAGACCTTCCGGTTTGCACCACTTTTCCTGTAATGCCTTCACCAAGTTTGTATCTACCTTTTTCCTTTTGGCTTGTTGAAAGCCCATAAGCAGCTTCTATTCCTATTTCCTCTGTGTCCCTGTTTAAGAGAGTAAGAGTTCCTCGTGACATTCCCATATGCTCAGCTAAAGATTTTAAGACCGGATTCACCACATCTCTAAGATCCATACTGCGATCAAGTATCTGGCTGATTTCAAAGAGCAGAGATAACTCTTTTACCTTACGCCTTACTTCTGTATGTTTTCTTTTACTCTCCATAACTTTTTCTTTCTATCTAGAACCTACCTAATTGTAGGATATTTTGCTGAACAAATCAACCTCCAAATAACGGGAGTTATGGAGTGGTGATTCAGGTAGTGGAAAATATTTTTCAAGAGTTCGCCAAAACGCAAAAGATGGAGAAAGCAGAGAAAAGTTAATAAGATAGATTATCCATCGAATTTTTTTTGTTTTTAATGGTACAAATAATACCACCAAGATTCATGCGTAAATATACGCTAAGGACATAACCAAGCCACTTTTCCCAGATGACTAATAGTTTTAAGGCTCTTGACACCTGCAAGTAAAACGCAAAAATAATTCTCTTGCCATTGATGTAAAAATGAGTATAATACGTCTCGTTTTGTTTGTAAATAGACATAGTTTAGTATGGTAGTTACACAATATATTAACAGCAATTATACTATGAGTGTAAATTTTAGTTACTATTTGGACACAAGTGGAATTTTAGGTGAAAAATTTTGAATATTCGTCCTTTTGTAACTTGCTAGACTGAAAGCAGTTAGCTTTATCGGGGTCGTTAGCTCAACTAGGCAGAGCAGCGGACTCTTAATCCGTTGGTTGTGGGTTCGATTCCCTCACGGCCTACTAAGAGCGAGGGTGGCGGAACTGGCATACGCGCTAGATTTAGGATCTAGTTCCTTTACAGGAATGCGGGTTCAACTCCCGCCTCTCGCACTAAAGAGTTTTACGCGGGTGTAGCTCAGTGGTAGAGCCCTTCGTTGCCAACGAAGTGGTCGTGGGTTCGAATCTCATCACCCGCTCCAAGGAGGAATGAAAAAATGGCAGACACTACTAGCAGCAACGTTAAGACAGATATCAAGGATATTGGAAATTGCGGTCGGCTCTTAAAAATTGAAGTTCCTGTTGAACTTGTTGAGAAAGAGACAAAAAACGCATACAGCGCCATCCAGAAGACTGCATCGGTACATGGATTCAGGATAGGAAAAACACCGTATCCCATTTTAAAGATACGCTTTGGGAAAGCCCTAAATGAGGAAATTAAGGAGAAACTCATTAATCAAACCTATCAGGATATACTCAAGAATCATAATTTAATCCCTATTTCCGAGCCCAAAATAGATAATATCTCATTTGAAGAAGGAAAGCCGTTTACGTATGAGGTATCTTTGGAAATAAAGCCTGAGATAAAACTCGCCGGCTACAAAGGATTAAAGATATCTGCAAAACCTATTAATGTTTCGGATGATGACATTAATAATGCATTGAAAATGAGACAAGAGCAGAACGCGGAATTTGTTCCGGTCAATCGGCCTGCAAAAGTTGGTGACCAAACAATAATAGATTTTGAGATAATTACCGATAGCGCTCCGTCAAAAAAACAGACTAATGCTCCGTATATATTAGGTTCTAAAATATTCCCTGAAAAAGTAGAAGAAGAACTAGTCGGAGCAAAAATAGACGACAAGAAAGAAGTTGAAGTAATTTCAAATTCTTTAGAAAAGAACATAAAAACTATTTATAAAATAACTATCAAACAAATAAAAGAAAAAAAGCTTCTACCGATTAACGACGAATTTGCAAAGGAATTGGGTGATTTTAAAAACCTTATTGAGCTTAAAGACGATATTCAGAAGAGACTTAAAAGCGTTGCCGAAGACAAACAAAAAGCAGACATTAAAGAGCAGTTATTAGACATGGTCAGCGAAAACTCCAAGATGTTAATCCCAGCAGGACTTGTCGACAAACAAATAGACTACATGGGTACACGTAGCGGAGAAAAAGACACTGACAAGAGTAAATGGAAAGAGAAATATTCAAAAGAAGCAGCTAAAGACGTAAAAAAAATGCTGGTTCTGGAGGAGATTGCTGAAAAAGAAAAACTGGGTGTCAGCATAGAGGAAGCAAAGCAAAAGCTCCAGAATCTGGCAGGCGATAATAAAACAGCTAAGCTGGATAGTTATACTGAATACATACAAAGACAAATGAAAAGACAGAAAATTCTTGACTTTATATATGAGAACGCCAAAATTTTATAATTAATGCAGGCATGTAGCCTGATGGAGGTGATATTATGAGTTTAATTCCAATGGTAATAGAGCAAACAGGCAGAACCGAACGCGCGTATGACATTTATTCAAGGTTATTAAAGGATAGAAATATAATTATTGGAACGCCTATAGATGATAATGTGGCTAATGTTGTAATTGCGCAGATATTGTATCTGGAGTTTGAAGCTCAGGATAAGGACATAACCATTTATATAAACAGTCCCGGAGGGGTTGCTACTGCAGGATTAGCGATATATGACACTATGCAGTATGTGAAATCGAATATCGTTACTATTTGCATGGGACAGGCAGCGAGTGCTGCTGCTATATTACTTGCTGCGGGAACAAAAGGGAAAAGAATGTCTCTTCCAAATGTGCGCGTCCTTATTCATCAGCCTTCAGGAGGTATGCAGGGACAGGTGTCGGATATTAATATCCATGCAAAAGAAATGCTTGATTTAAAAAAGAAAGTAAATAAAATTCTCGCAAAGCATACAGGGCAGTCAATAGAAAAAATAGAAACTGATACAGATAGAGACTTCTTTATGTCAGCTGAACAAGCCAAGGAATATGGTATTGTTGACGAGGTAATCGCGGAGAAGAAGTAACGGAGTTTAAGCTATGGCTATTAAAACTGACAGAGACATGAGAAAGAGCGAGGATTTTCAGGAACTAAATGTTCCTGTTGCTGAGAGAAAACGAATGGGTTACGTTGAGGATAGAGAGCTTGTGACAGAGACAAAAATTTCTTTTTTTACAGTCCAAAATTATGTTCAGACAGGACTTCTTGAAATAGATGCTGAAACGCTTCAAGGGAGAAAATTATTTAAAAAAGACAAAGCACTGAAACGATTAAAGGTATTAACTCATATGCAAAAATTGCATCCGGTGCATGAGCTGAAAAACGCAATATATAGTCCAGACTTTAATGAAAACGAGTTTTTAGAAAAAATAGAAAATGGGTAATAGGAGATCAAGATAGTGAAAACATTTATTCCTAAAGAAGATAATACAGAAAGAATGTGGTATATTGTAAATGCAGAAGATAAGGTTCTGGGGAGATTGGCGTCTAAAGTTGCGACTATACTCAGAGGGAAACATAAACCTATATATGTTCCTCATGCTGATGTTGGAGACCATGTAATTGTTATTAACGCGGCTAAAATTCGCCTGACAGGTAAAAAACAGGAACAAAAAGTTTATTATCACTACTCAGGGTATCCGGGAGGACTTAAAGAGACACTTCTTTCCGACTTGATGGAAAAGCGCCCGGAGGAAGTTATAAAAAGAGCTGTGAAAGGCATGCTCCCCAAAAATAAGCTCGGGAGAAAAATGCTGACAAAATTAAAGGTTTACTCGGATAAAGAACATCATCAGGAAGCTCAAAAACCTGTTCCTATTCCGGCTGAAATGGAAATATAAAGGAGATATATTGTGGTAAAAGCGGTGAAAACAGCGAAAGCAAAACAAGTATTCTACTCTACCGGCAGACGGAAAACATCTGTCGCTCGCGTTCGATTAATTCCGGGAAAAGGAGAGATAATAATAAATAAGAAACCTTATAAAGATTATTTTAGGAATGATACATTAAGCATAACTATATGCCAGCCGTTTAATGAAACGGACACTCTTGAAAAATATCATATTTTTGCAACTGTTGATGGCGGAGGAAGTTCCGGTCAGGCAGGTGCGATCCGTCATGGTATATCAAGAGCGTTAGTAAAGGCTGATGAAGGATTAAAGGATACTTTAAAGAAAGTAGGATTCCTTACCCGTGATCCGAGAAAGAAAGAAAGAAAGAAATACGGACAAAAGGGCGCGCGTAAACAGTTTCAATTTACTAAGAGATAACAAGCTTCTTATACATATGTCTGATCAGCAACAGATAAAAATCAGTGTACTTGGCGCAGAATATAAGATTAAAACTGATAAAGACCCATCCCAGATTCGCAAAATTGAAGAGTATCTGAATAATAAAATAAGTGAGATCTCTAACAGCACACATATAGCGTCATCTCTTAAAATCACTACTTGGACTGCCTTATTTATTGCAGAAGAATTCCTTTCATATAAAGAAAAAACCGAACAGCATGCGCAAAAAATTGATGATATAATTAAGAAAATAGATAAAACAAATCTTGAAACATAAATTTTCATGAAAACTCTAATTACCATAATATTGCTTCTGCTAATCTTATTCGGGATACATCCGGCTTTTTGCAAAGAGAAAAAACAGATATCCGTTGGCTTGCATGAGCGAACCAGCAAGGATAAAAGCCTAGTAACTTCACGTGAGCCAAGATGGCGTGGAGCTACGCAGATTGATAAGAAAGCCGCGCGCGCATTATACGACAGCAGTGAATATATCCTGGAAATACGCGTTGATAAGAAAATTGGTTTTATAGAGATTTTTGTTGATTCAATATTCAGAGATCTGGTTAAAAACCATTCTCCAAAAGCTACTATAGAAATAGAGAGGTGGTGGAGGCTGGCTTCTGAAAATATGCAGACTGACGCGTTTTCTATGAGGATAAAATGGATAGGATATAAGAAAGACAAGGCATTGGTAGCGGATGTGTTTTATAACAAGCAATCTGGTAAGATAAAGATTAGAACATACTAAAAATAGGAAAATGTCAAATGCCAAAATCCAAATGACAAATGAAATCCAAAATCCAAATGTTCAAAAATTTATTACATACTTGGAAATTGAGCGCAATGTGTCGGAACATACTATTAAGGCTTACTCGTCTGACATTAAGCAATTCTTAGAATTCTTAAAATCAGATGAAGAAGAATTGGGGAACATTACACACAGAACTATAAGAAAATTTCTGGCGCATTTACAAAACAAAGCATATTCAAATAAATCCATAGGAAGAAAACTTGCTACAATCCGGGCTTTTTTTAAGTTCCTTGTAAGAGAAGGATATCAAAAAACAAATCCAACGCTGGTTGTTTCCACCCCGAAAATCGCGAAAAAATTGCCGGAATTTCTTACTGTAGAGAATATGATTAAATTAATAGAAAAACCTGACGAAAGTGATGTATTAGGAATAAGAGATAGAGCTATATTCGAAACACTTTATTCAACAGGCATAAGAGTTGGAGAACTTACGCATCTTAATATCTATGACATAGATTTTGGCGGCGGAACAATAAAGGTTAAGGGCAAAGGAAACAAACAACGCATTACTCCTATTGGGGATACAGCCCTGGATGTAATAAACAGATATTCTGCTGTTAGAAGCGCATTATTTAATAATAAAAATATTGGCATAACTGAGGACAGACAAGCATTATTTCTTGATAAATGGGGAGGCAGACTTACTTCAAGAAGCGTTGAGAGGATTGTGCGCAAACATATTGTTGGAATTCCAAAAGCATTAGGAATTACTCCGCATACTTTCAGGCACAGTTTTGCAACACATCTTTTGGATGCCGGCGCTGATCTCAGATCCGTGCAGGAACTGCTTGGACATGTAAGCCTATCAACAACGCAGATATACACTCACCTTACACCTGAAAAGCTAAAAAGAACGTATAAAAAAGCCCATCCGAGAGCGTGAAACACTGTTGATATCCTATATGCCAAGCTTATTGACAATTAGCTAAATTTTTGTTTGAACTGCGCTAAAGATTCTCGAATTGTTTCAACGTCTCCAGATTTTCCTTCTGTTTCCACTAATTTAAGAGGAGCAGACATGCCCAGAGCGGGAGTATATCCTCCGGAAAGGATTGCTTCCTGATATTTGGGACCTGTTTCATAATCCACTCCGCCTGTAGGCATAATGATTCGTCCTGCATGACTTTCTCTGACATAAGGAGCAAGCAAAGCTTTGATACCGCTTGGACCATGTACACTTGCGGGAAAGACCTTAATTGCGTCCGGTTCCAACCCATCGTCTCTTTCAATAAAATACTGTAATTC
>JAGMBN010000007.1 GCA_023129655.1 bacterium
CAGCTCTTATATCGTCTTTTGTTAACCTGATATTATCGGTTGCAAAATTTATATTGGCAGCTTATTCAGGCAGTATAGCTCTTCTTGCTCAGGCATGGGCGTCTATATTTGACATACTTTCGTCATTTGTGCTTTTCGGCGCTCTTAGAATGGACAGAGCGGACGCTGCGGCAAGGAAGAAATCGGTTAATTCTCAGGAAGACTACAGAGATACAGGTTCTATTTTTAAGGATGAAGGATTGTCTCAAAAGGAAAAACCTTCAGCTCGAAGACGGCTCTTCATCTCCAGATTAGAAGAAAAAGTGGCTGTTGGAATTGGGCTTTCCCTTATTTTTATATCATATAAGATCTTTATGAAAATAATTCATCCTTCTTCTATTGTTATTCAAAATCCTATTCCTGCGGCTTTTGTTATGGCTTTGCTGGCATTGGGTTCTTATCTTTTATCTAAATTTGAGGTGTATGTCGGAGAAAAGAGCAAATCACCAGGACTTATAGCGGATGGCTATCACTCCAAGGTTGATATGTTTGGCTCAATATTAGTTGTTGTTGCGCTTCTGAGCGAACACCTTGGTTTTCACATTGACGGGATAGCAGCGGTTGTAATTTGCGTAATTATATTTATTCATGCGCTGCACGTGCTTACAACAGCTATAAAAGCGTATATGCATCCGCAGGAAAAAAGTTATTTAAAGGATGCTCAACAGCATGAAGACATATTGGTGATATTTATTAAAGAAAAACTGCCTTTATTAATGGATCGTTTGTATAGCGTGTTATCCGGAAAATTGCATCTGACCGGCAATTATAATCAGAATAAAAAAGCATTAAACAAGATCATAATAGTTGTAGTTTTATTATTGACTGCGGGTATATATTTTTCTTCTGGAATATATATGCTGAAGCCGCATGAAAAAGCGATTGTGGAGCGCTTTGGGAGACCGCTGAATATTGATAAACCTGTTCTGCCCGGTCTTCATTACGCTCTCCCTTTACCTATTGACAGAATTAACAGAATAGACACTGAGAGAATAAGACGGATAAGCATTGGCTATAAGGCTGCTAAAGACTATCAATTAATATTGTGGACAAATGTTCATTATAAAGAAGAATTGCCTTTTCTAACAGGAGAGAACAGTTTTCTGGATCTAAGCATGAATGTTCATTACAGAATTAAGAATATATATAATTTTTTATACAAGAATTCGTCTCCTGATGTCCTAATGGAGGAGCTTGCCAATACTATATTGACGAACACTCTGTCAAGAAGAAAATTCTTTCCAACAATTACCGTTGACAGGGAAGGACTTGAAAATGATATTTTGGAAACTCTCCAGAGAAAACTTGATGAATTTAAAACGGGGATAGAGATAGAAGGAATACATTTCAGAGACATCCATCCTCCTACAGCTATTGCTGCGGCTTTTGAGGATGTTGTAAGTGCTCAGGAGGATTATGAAACGTATATTCATAAAGCGAAAGGCTACGAAAACAAGGTAATTCCTCATGCCAGAGCTACAAAGGTTAAGATGAAAAACCAAGCTGCTGCTTACAGAAACAATGTTCTGGCAAAGAGCAAGGGAGAATCCGGAAGGTTTCTCAAACAGCAGGCTGCGTATAGAAAACATCCTGACATTACAGAAACACGTCTTTATATAGAAGGAATGGAAGAGGTTCTGCCTGACGTTCAGAAGTTCATCATATGTCCTAAAGAGGGAGAAAAGGTTTCGGACATCTGGTTTTTTCAGGGCAGTCAAGCGGACATTTCCACAATAATCAGAGAGGAGAAATAACAAATGAAAGCAGGAAACAAGTTTTTAATAATAATGCTTATAGTTATTGTAGGTCTGTCATTTCTAGTCTTTTATAAGGTTGATGAGAGAGAACATGTTGTCATTACTCAGTTCGGACACCCTGTTAAAACTATTACCGAGCCTGGTCTTTACTATAAATGGCCTGATCCTGTTCAGACAGTTAACAGGTTTGAAAAAAGACTAATGCTTTATAAAACCAGATTGATTGAATATCTTACACAGGACAAAAAAAATATAATTGTGCAGTGTTTTGTATGTTGGAGAATTGATGATCCTTTGGAATTTTTCCAGGCGGTAGGAAACAATACAAGCGCTGCAACAAATATTAATGATATTGTTTGCGCTCAACTTGGAAGCATTTTTGGTAATTATGAAATGTCATCGATAATATCAACGGAAAAAGATGTCGTAAAGATCAGCGAGATAGAAAAAGCCATAACAAAGAACAGCAACAAAAAAACTATGGATTCCTACGGCATTGAAATAAAAGAGGTAGGAATATGCCGGCTCGCATTGCCACAGGATAATGTTGAGAGCGTATATAAAAGGATGAAGTCTGAAAGAGAGTCAATTGCAAACAAATACCGCGCGGAAGGCAAAGAGAAGGCGGATATAATAAGATCCGAAGCGAATAAAGTTCAGAGCAACATACTCTCCGAAGCGTATAAAGATGCCGAGATCATAAGGGGAGAGGGAGATGCTGCCGCTACAAAAATATATGCGGAAGCGTTTGAAAAGGACTCTGCATTTTACAGATTTATAAGAACTTTGGAATCTTACAAAAGGATAATTGATGATAAAACCACAGTTGTTCTTTCATCTAAATCCGATCTGTTCAAATATCTCAACAAAAAAACAGACAAGGATAGTAAATAGTGGATAAAGACAGCAGAAATTTTACTGAACTAAAAAAGGATATTCTATCCGCTTTTTCGGCAGATACTAATAAATTATGCCGTTGGTTTGCTATGCTGCTATTCGGTATATACCTGCTCTCAGGCATATATATTGTAAAAATAAATGAAGTTGGACTTGTCAAGCGGTTTGGGAAAGTGATACGGGAGAACGTTGAGTCCGGCATTCACTATCGTATGCCGTGGCCAATAGACGAAGTTGATAAGGTTAGGATCAAAGAAGTTATGAGAACAGAGCTTTCATTCTGGTCGGATAAGGCAGGAGAAGACATACTTCCGTCTTACTGCGTAACTGGGGACAAAAATATAGTGCATCTTAAGATAGTTGTTAATTATCAGATAAAAGGACCAAAGAGCTTTTTATATGAAATTTATAATTCAAAGAAGATCCTTGAAAATTCCATGTATTCAGCTATGGTTGATGCGATTTCCAAGGTAAATGTTGATGATATTCTTACTATAGCCAAGCATAGATTTCAACAGGACACTATGCGTCTATGCCAGGAAAGGTTGAATTTTCTAAGAACAGGTTTAGAGATAAAGTCAGTGGAACTTAAGAATATAGAGCCTCCGTCAAAAGTTCTTCCAATGTTCAAGGATGTGGTCAATGCCAGAGAAGACGCTTCAACCATGATCCACGACGCAGAATCATATTCCAACAAGATAATTCCAAATGCGCAGGCAGAGGCCGCAAAAACAATCAGTCAGGCGCAGGCGTATAAGATAAAGAAGATAGCTTATGCGCAGGGAGAGACAAATAAATTCCTGAAGATATTGGAGGAGTATAAGAAAGCAGAGGATATTACGGAGTTTAGGCTGCATGTGGAGACCTTGGAGAAAGTCATGCCAAAAGCAAAAAAATATATCACAGGTTCGGACACAAACGATAAAGAAATAGCAAATACAAAGTTTTTTATAAACTCACCCTAACCCTCTCTTGGAAAGAGAGGGAAAAAGGAATTGTTCATGAATAAAGCAGCGATATATCCTGGAACTTTTGATCCCGTAACTCACGGGCATGTTGATCTTATCAAAAGAGGCACTAAGATATTTGATAGATTAATTGTTACGGTTGCGCATAATCCTGATAAAAATCCTCTTTTTACAGTTTCTGAAAGAGTGGATATGTTAAAGGAAATCACAAAGGATATGCATAATGTAGAAGTTGATGACTTTGGCGGGCTTCTTGTTGATTATGCGCGCATTAAAGGAGCAAATGTTGTTTTAAGAGGTGTTCGCGCATTTTCAGATTTCGAGTATGAATTCCAGATGGCTTTAACCAACAGGAAGTTAGCCTCAGAAACAGAGACAATATTTATGATGCCGAATGAATCCTTTTCTTATGTCAGCTCCCGTACTATAAAACAAATTGCATCAATGAACGGAGATATCTCCAAATTTGTTCCGGAAGTTGTGCAAGAATATCTGAAGAAGAAATTAAAATAAATTGGACAGCCTGAATGGAGGAGTGTTATGCACACATTAGAAAAAGAAGTTAAAAAGGCATTGTCTGCAGTGTTATCATTATCACAGCAGACAAAGATTGATTTATCAATGATAACATCAGAGTTAAATGAGCAGCTCAACAGTTTGAAAACAGCCAAACTTGATAAAAAGGCCTTGAGTAATATCGCCTATAATGCCCGTTTGGCAATACCACGTGGACAATTCTTGGTAAAGTTGACTTTGAAGGGTAGATTGTTCCAATGTAGCCAGCAGTTGCAGAGATGTAAAACCTTATCTAAGTTCTTAAAGGCTGATCGGTCTCTTTTTGGATACATTTCAGGAATTAACCGAAAGATTCAGGAAGCCTTAATCAATTTAGATAAGGACTTGTCAAAATGTACGAAAGTATTGGAGCAAGTCCAACATGAGCTAATTGTAACTGAAGACAAATTATCTACATTAGGGCGAGCTAATAATAATCTAATCTGGATTGTTATTCCTGAGGATAGGAATGAACTAATAGATTTTGGAGCAAGGTCACTTCAAGAAGCATTACTGAGAAAGGGATACTCTGCTATAATTGCAAATAGTAGAGATTGTTTAATAAACCATGTGGTAATATCTCAGTTATTGCCAGAAAATATCCAGTATTCAAAGAAAGATTTTCCAAAAATAAAGCAGAGTATAACCAATGAAAGTTTTGTATTAAGAAAGATACAGCAGACAAATAAGTTTGTAGTTACAATTAGTAGTAAGACACCTACTGGCGTAATGTATGGATGTATAGGGCTAATTGATCAACTGGTTAGCAGAAATCTGGAAGAAATAGATGAGGTGACAAGTACCCCCAAAATGAGACTTCGAGGGACAGGGTTTTTGATTCCTGTTGAAGGAAAAGATAAAATAGGCCACCAAACTGCTATATTTCCCACTATTCATTCGGAATGGTTCTATGATGCAGAAATGTGGCAAAGGCTTTTTACGCGAATGGCGTATAGCAGGATGAATTGGCTTATTATGTATCACCTTCATCCTTTTCCTTATATCACAAGGCTAGACTGTTTTCCTGAAGGAAGGTTATCGTCCATGGAATTCCTGGCAAAGAATATGGCAATGTTACATTATATAATATCTGAAGGGAAGAAGTTTGGGGTTAATATTGCTATAACACATTGGAATATCTGGCTCCCGGATAGTTTTTGTGATGCTCATAATATTCCTCGCGGTTCACATCCCCGGACAGATTTAACTGAGGAATTTACAAGAGAGGCAGAAAAGGAACTGTTAAGAACTTATCCTGATTTAGCTGGGTTGGGTGCTGCTCCCAGCGAACATCTCCAGGGTAATGGAGGATTGTGGTTAGAGAATACATTAGCAGCTGCTGCTAAGCAAATTTGTGCTGAGACAGGAAAAGCGATTACACTTTTTCCCCGTACTTGGGGCCTAGGCGCCGCTCAACTTAAAGAAGGCCTTATGCCTTATAACGGAGAAATCTGGGTAAGTACGAAGTTCAATATAGAACATCTTGATATAACCACCTATCCTGGTATAGAGGTTAAAAATGCAGTGGATGTTGGAGGCGTTTCTACCTATTCAGGGATCGGGCCCAGCAATCTATTTCCACATAGTTTTGGATCTCCTGAATTTATACATCAGTGCTGTTGTCATTTAGCAGAGGCAGGGGTAGAGGGTATTATGATACAGCCGCTACCCGTGGAGTCATGGCCATATACTCTGGATAAAGAACATCGGCATTTAAGGTATGGGTTTGACCGTAATTGGATTTGGTTTGAAGCATTTGGGAAATTTTCATGGAACCCGAAGGTAAATTTTGACCGACAATATTGGATATTGCGACTTACAGAAAGGTTTGGTTCTAAAGAGGCAGCTACTTATATTTATCAAGCTTTGAAACTATCTTCTAAGATTCTACCTGCAGTAGTATCTGAATTTTGGATCTGTGCATGTAATCTGTATCGTCCCCAAATCAATGGCTATGCCGAAGGTACTGAGACGGGCACAGCGTCAGGGTGGATGAAGCCACGGTGGATAGATTTACGCGAGTTAACATATGCACCAGCACGGGTTTCGCCACTGTTTTGGGGAAAAGGTGCAGTTGTAACCAGTATTTCAGATTATGTTGTCCATCTTTTGCATGGTAAATCTCTCACCGAAAAGTTTACTCCTCAGCAGATACAGGAAAGGTTGACTACATGGTGCATTGAGGCAGAAAATCAGATAGGTTTGTCTACCCAATTTGTTATTAGAAATAAAATTGAATTTAACAGTATCAGAAAGGATATCAAGGCTCTTTATCATACAGGGCTTTTTTGGAGAGAGCGGATTGGTGCGGCTGTCAACCTTGAGCTTTACAATGTAACATCAAAAAAGTTTTATCTGGATATGGCAAAAGAATTTGCTAACAAAGCAATGAAACAATATCAGCTAATGATAAATTCAGTCACAAAACATTATGAACTTTCTACATTAGTTGATGGACTGGTGGGTTATATGGGCTTTTCTTCGGCAAATTTTTCCCGTCACTTGACAGATGAACTATTACCCCAAGGTCAAGAAGAGGTAAAAAATCTTCATAGAACATTTATTCCCGTTAATGGTGGTGCAAAAGCCTTCTTCCTTGGTTCTATGGGGACACTACGATTGCGTCGTGCCTTAGAGAATAAAATCTCTCAATCTTTTTCTAGCTATTTACTGCCAACCAACTTCTCAAAGTGCCGTTTGTTAGTTGTGGACTCGAACATGAATATCGCTTCGTTTAAAGAAAGAGCTAAGGAGATACTTAATTGGATTAAAGCCGGCGGATGTTTGGTGCTGTGGAGAATTAACAGTCGTTCAGGTGTAATGGCCGACTTCTTCCCATATCCTCTCAAGTTTAGCAACGATGGTACATATTCCTTTACATTTGCTGACCTAGAACATCCTCTTATTGGCAAATTTAAAGGACAAAAAATTAAATCCACTAATATTATGTCTATAGGTAGTAATGCAGTTAAGGAGTGCGCACCAGAGTGGAAAATCCTTTGTAAGTCAGAGGTTGGAGCTTACCTTTTAGAAAGCAGCTATGGTAAAGGTAAAATTGTAATTATGCAATGGAATACTCCGTTTTCAAACTCTTTTAGATACTGTCAGGAATTAGCCCGGAACATACTGAATTGGATAGGTTCAGTAAAAAAGAAGAAGTGAGGTAATTTAAATGGACATATACCGGAGAGCCATTAAAGAGATAATTAACCATATTTATGATATTAACTACTAGAAATAGGACTGATTATTTAAAATGATGAAACTACCAAATATCTGGGGAGATGGGCAAATATTTGCCTACTCTGGCATAGATGGAAAAACTGATTGGTACCATCCTTTTGTTGCTACTACTCTTTCTGATAGAATTGGTTTTAGATTCCATCTTAAGAATTATCGGGAGTTATGGGGTAAGGCAGATAAGATTGATCGACAGGTGAACAATCTTGTTTGTTCTGACTGTATAGATGTGACTGTCTGTGTTAAAGGGAAAGGTGGTTTTAATATAAAATATATTTTTGTAAGTAATGATATTATAATTGGTGAGACGTATTCTGAAATACCTCCAGTTACTATAGCTGCTGATATAGTGAAAGTTAAGTTTTTAGACAAATTAACTCTTCAGTCTAGTGATGATGAATATACTGCTCTGGCTTGGGGACAAAATGACAAAAGGATAAAATTTAGTTATGCCTTTGACTCTGTATGTATAGAAAATGCTATTCGTAAAGCTAAACAAGCGCTAAATCTTGATTTAAACAAGGAACATAAGAAAAAGATAAAATTTTTCCAGAATTTACCCAAATTTAGGTTTCAAGATAGTATTTCAGAAAAGACTTATTACAAGGCATTTTCTGTGCTTAAGGCAAATACCGAATCTCCACAAGGAAATATAAAGTTTCACTGGACTACACCAGATAGGTTTCCTCATCGTGATATGTGGCTTTGGGATTCTGCTTTTCATTCGCTGGCATACAAACACATTAGTTCGTCCCTAGGAAAAAATGCAATTAAAGCAGTTCTTTTTACTCAGAGACGAGATGGATTTATTCCTCATCGGATGACTCCTAAGCCTAAAAATGATTCGAGTATTACACAGCCTCCTATTCTTTCATGGGCAGTATGGGATGTATATAATTTTAGTAAGAACAAAAATTTCTTAGCCCATGCCTATCCAAAACTCAAAAGATATATTTTATGGAACCTTAAAAATAGAGATAATAATAGAAATGGACTTTTAGAATGGTTAAAGAATGAAAGACAGACCACAAATCGTTGTGATGAATCAGGTATGGATAACAGCCCCAGATTTGATCATAGGGGTTTAGATGATGCTGTTGACTTTAATTCCTTCATGGTAAACGAAATGAATTGTTTGGCTAATATAGTGGGAGTCTTAAACAAAAAAGATGATAAAAAGATGTGGATAGATAAAAGTAAAAGGTTAACATCTCTTATCAATAAATATCTATGGAGTAAAAAAGATGGGTTTTATTATGATAGAAACTTAGAGAAAGGCTTAATCAAGATTAAGGCAATTTCTTCTTTTACTCCTTTATTTGCTAAAGTAGCAGATAAAAAGCAAGCAAAGGCCATAATAAAGCACTTAACTAATAAGAAAGAATTCTGGACTCCTTTTCCTGTTCCTAGCATTAGTCAGGATGAACCAAGTTTCTCAGATGATATGTGGCGTGGACCAATCTGGATAAACTATAATTATTTAATTATAGAAGGCCTCATGAGATATGGGTTTAAAGACATAGCCATGAAGATAGTTAAAAAGACGCTTCAGCAAATTGCCTACTGGTATGAGAAGACCGGGCTTATCTATGAGTACTATGATCCTATGGCAAAGACCGATCCAGGATTGTTATATAGGAAAGGCAAAAACGTAGGTGCTATCCGTGATTATAATTGGTCAGCAGCACTCTTCATCCAACTTCTCTTTCTTTATAAACAATTAAATAATAATAAGGATATTCAGATATGAATTACTATGAACCAAATATTAATCGTCTTTTAAAGACCTTTTATTTGCAAAAAGCAGATAGAGTACCAAATTTTGAGTTTATTATTAACGAAAGAGCTGTTCAACATATTTTAGGTAAGCCTGCAGGAGAGACATTAAATCTTAAGTCCAAGGATCACATTGAACTTGCCCAAAGGATTGGTATGGATGCTATAGGCTTTGGTATTTATTTTAGCCCAGGTCGGGTTAGTAATAATGCCTCGAATGGTTCAAGTCATTACATTGATGGAAGCATTAAAGGATGGGATGATTTAGCTAAGATTGGAAAACCTGATTTTACTGAAAGTTTTAATAAATTAGAGAGATATTTAGAAGCAATTCAAGGAACAAATATAGGAGTTTGGATTTATACCCATGGCCCATTTGATCCAGTATATTTGGGAATGGGATTTCAAGATTTTTGCTTAAAGATTTATGATGATCTTAAATTTGTGGAATATTTTATGGACTATATTCTTGAGGTACAATGTGAGATAGTAGATACATTATCAAAAATGGATGTTTCTTTTATCCACATAGTTGATGATGTGGCTATAAACACTGGATTAATTATCATGGAAGATATGTTTAAGGAGTTATGGATACCCAGATTAAGAAAACTAATTGAGCCTGCAAAGAAGAAAAATATTCCAATTACCTTTCATAGTGATGGTAAGCTTGATACGATAATACCTATACTTATTGATTTAGGTTTCTGTGCTGTTAACCCGATAGAACCAATAGCAAATGATATCTATAAGATAAAAGAAAAATTTGGTGAGAAGATATGTCTTATGGGTAATATAGATATTGCTGGACCTTTGGCTTTTGGGAACACAGAAGATGTAATAAAAGATGTAAAAGAACACATAGAAAGATTATCAGCCAAAGGGGGATATGTGGTAAGTTCAAGCAGCAGTATTACCGATGGTGTCAAACCAGAGAATTTTCTCGCCATGGTAAAAGCTGTTCATAAATATGGGAAATATTAGTAGTATGAGATACGTCGAATTAGGAGAAAAGCCTTTTTATATAGAACTTAAAGTTGGCCAGAATATTATTTGTAAACTTAAGGATGCTACTTTTAAGGAAATCGAACTAATGGATATTTCTGATAGCTGGATAGAGATAAAAGTTGATAATATAATTAGAAAGATTTCTCTTGGCCATCGCACATCAGTTCGAGAAAAGTTATCCGATGGTGATGTTCCTCAAGTCCAAATAATTAATGGTGTAAGAATTGGTGCTGAGATTACAAAATATTATAGAGGCTTAAATAGATATAGTGATTCACATCTAAATCTTAGTCAGGATGCGCGCTTGCATCTTAGTGACCCATCATATCCGCTTAATCCTAAAGGCGATTATGTTTTTCCTGTTCCAAATATTAAGTGGAACTATGCTGATATGTGGCTACGGAAGGTACCCTACGGCTATCATGTAGGTATAGATATTTTGTGTCCAGTAGGCACACCTATAGTTGCGGTTACAGCAGGAAAGATTATTGCATTACGGCAATATAGCAACGGTAAAGATAAAGAAGATTTTTGGGGAAAGGAGGTTGCTCTTTTAGGAGAAGACAGGTTAGTATACAGCTATTCACATTTCGATAGATGGGCGTCTCACCTTACACTTGGTTCATATTTTAAGACAGGACAAAAGATCGGCGAGGCAGGCCGAACTGGTTTTGAGACAATGGATATACCACCCCATCTACATTTTGAGATATTTAAATTGAAATTTCCTATAAAGGTTATAGTTTAGTTACAAAATCGCAAAAAGTGAAAAAAATTTGACAGAGAATGGCTTAATGGTTACAAAAATGAATTAGGATTAAGGATTAAGTTTATAGTGCGTGGTGTTTTTTTACTTAATTCTTAATCCTGTATGTGTTCTCACATTCTGATGCGCAAAAGATATCTCTGCGCCAAGCAGGACTATCAGCCAGCTGATATGAAGCCAGATAAGAAAAACCGGAATAGAAGCAAAAGTCCCATAGATCATACTGTATCTGGAGACACCTATCTGAAAGTGAATGTATCCCCATTGTGCAAACTGCCACAAAGTTCCTCCAATAATTCCTGCTGTTAAGGCAGATGAGAATTTTACTTTTGTGTTAGGCATAAACATATAGATAAAAGTGAATACAAGCCACATAGATAAATATGGAGTCAATCTTAATAATTGATGCACCAGAACCCAGATGAACTCCATGCCAAGCATTTTATTGACCAGACTACTATTTGATAAAAAGGCATTTACGCCTGTTGCGCAAAGAGCGAGAATCGGACAGATTAGAATTACGCCCAGATAGTCAGTGAATTTTCTGAATATATTTCTGGATCTTTTAATTCCCCATATATCGTTAAACGATCTCTCAATAGTTCCTAATACAAGAATCAATGTCCATATTAAAAAGCCGAGTCCTACTATACCCAGTGTTTTAAGGCTTGTTTTACCGGCAAGATCAATAATTTTTGTTACAATCTCCTGTGTTACTGCAGCCTTCTCAAGCACTAAACTTCTCACTGCGTCAAATGCGCCAAAAGCCTTTGACATAGAAAAGATGAAGGCGAGAAAAGGAACTATAGCCAGAAGCGTTACATAAGTTAGCGCAAAAGCCCTGAGCTGACATTTATCTGTAATAAATCCTCTTACAACCATGTATCCCATTTTTAGAATATTGTTCATAGCTCTACTATCGCTTATTAATATATGTTATTATAACAAGTTGTTCAATACATTTGTAATGTATTTTGCCTCATTACTCCTGAAAATTCGTTGTCTTGACAATGTTTTAATTTGTGCTATAATGTAATTTATTGTAAAATAAGTAGCACATTAAATTATGGAGGAAAAAAATGTTTGATAGTAGCTGTAAAAAGATACCCTTTTTTGACAGCTAAAAGATTACTACCATAAAAAGGATGTTAAAATAAAATGTTAAAAACTAGAAGGCAAAAAGAAATTACTGAAATACTAAAACAAAAAGGTGTTGTTGAAATAAAGGACTTGTGTCGGCTGTTTAATGTTGTAGAAATGACTTTACGTCGTGATCTGGATGAATTAATTGAAGCTGGTAAAGGCTCTATTGTCAGGGCACATGGAGGAGCTATGCTTTCTGATACTAATATGCTTCTTGAAGCTCCTTTTGATATCAGAGATATGCAGAACAAGAAAGAGAAGGAATGGATTGCTAGGGTAGCGTCAAGTATGATAAGAGAAGGGCAAAAAATAATTTTAGATTCTGGAACAACAACATATTCTTTGGCAAAACAACTTGACAATTCTAAGAAGCTAATGGTCGTAACAAATGCTATCAATATTGCAACAGAATTGAATGCGCGTACAAATATATCTGTTATGCCTGTTGGTGGAGCATTACGTAAAAATACTTACTCTTGCACAGGATATTTTGCTGAAACAATGATAAAGCAAATCAGGGTAGATATTGCTTTTATTGGAGTTGGAGGAATCAGTGAGACGGGTGATTTAAGTAATGGCAGTGAATTGGAAACAGGTGTAAAGCAGGTTATGCTTAAAGCAGGAAAAAAAAAGGTTGTATTAGCTGATTTTTTAAAAATTGGACATGAGGAGTTTTCTATATTTGCGAATCTTAAATGTGTTGATTTATTAATTACAGATTCAAAAGCTCCTAAACAAATCATTAACAAGTTTATTAAATCAGGTATTAAAGTAAAAGTAGCTAACTAGAATATTGAATACCATTCGAAAACCTTTTTTAATGGCTATTTTAAACAAAGGTGTGTTAATGAAATACTTTAGAGTTGGTATTTTAGGGTGCGGCAAGATGGGTAATGTTTATGCGCGATGGTTTTCTCGCAATCCCCATTGCCAGATAACTTCATTTTACAATCGCACTTTTTCGCGAGCAAAGGAGTTGGCAGGTAAATATCCAGGCACCCAGGCAAAGGAGAGTTGGCAAGAGATAACTGATGACCCTCATGTAGATATCGTCGGGATTTGTACACCCAGCCACGAGCATCTGGAACAGTTGGAAAGTTCGGTGAAGTCAAACAAGCACGTTCTTTGTGAAAAGCCAATGGCTGGTAGTCTTCCTGAAAGTCAACGGATGTATGACATTGCTACAGAGACTTCCGTTAAGGTTGCTATTGATTTTCAAATGCGTTTCCATCCGGTGATAGTCAAGGTTGACGAACTTTTGCCGAGGATTGGCGAAATATTTCATATCGATTTTGTCTTCGGTATGTATCGACCAGAGATAACCTGGCGGCATAAGAGCATTCAGGGCGGCGGGGTCTTAAAAGAACTTGGCAGTCATCTTATTGATTTATCTCGACACTGGGTTGGCGAAATTACTGCGGTTTCGGCTCAAAACCAGATTATTTCTCCACTGAGAGAGGTAGAGGATTACTCTGTCAGTTTGTTTGAGTTTTCCAATAAGGCTACAGGGTATCTGTCGTGTAACTACTATGACCGCAGCAGCAGGAATATCATTGGTAATCTTATAGGTAGTAAGGGGCAGATTAACTGGCAGTTCAGTTCGTATGACCCGGACGACAGTCGCTTGAGGATATATACAGACTCCGGCGAAGAAGATGTTCCTATTGTTATCCCTGAAGAAGTTGACCTGGTGTATCCCGGTCATCTGAACTCTTTCGGCAGGGCAATTGATCATTTTGTAGATTGTATTTTAGGCGACAATGAACCTTTGACAGGAACAGCGGAAGGTTTGCGGTCTATGCAGATAACTGATGCGTCATATAGGTCTGCTCGAGAGCGGAAAAGGATAAAACTTATCACCCAGAAACGTTAAAACAGATAAATGTATTATTATAAAAGAGATAACCAATGAAAGCAGCGCAGTTTGTTGGAAAACCGTTGTTCGAGCTTAATGATATTCCCGAACCGGAATGTCCACCCAGTGGTCTCTTGGTCCGTGTTGACAGCGCCGCGATATGCGGAACAGACCTGAAGATTATGAAGTGCCAGGATGTTAAGATAGAAAAAGATGAAGTAACATCTATGGATATCCCACGTGTTACAGGTCATGAGTTTTCAGGGGTCGTCCATCAGGCAGGCAGTGAAGTCCATGGCTTTCACTGTGGTGATAGGGTGGTGATAGCCCCGACAGTTCCCTGTCTGAATTGCGTTATGTGCGACCGCAAGTATTATGAGATGTGCCAGAACGTACAGGTAATCGGTTATCATCGCAACGGGGGGTTTGCCGAACTGGTTAAACTTGACCAAGATGTGTTGGCATCGGGATGTGTAATAAAGGTGCCTGAAAACGTCACGCTGGAGGCAGCGGCCCTTACCGAGCCGCTTTCCTGTGCGATTAACTGTCTTGAGTTGTCGCCGGTAACCAAGGACGGCAGTATTCTGGTAATGGGCGCCGGTCCACTGGGGATAATTATTGCCGATTTGGCGGGTTATCTTGGTGCTAAAAAAATAATTATCTGTGACATTTCCTCTGAGCAGTTGGAAAAGGCCAAAGTTTGCCTGGATGCTATTACTGTCAACCTGAAAAATGAAGATATTGAGGAAAGAATTGACAAGCTTACAAGTGGGATAGGAGTGGATCTGGTGGTAACTGCGTGTCCTGCCCCCCAGTCCCAGCAAATGGCTTTAAAACTCGTATCTAAAAAAGGCGCAGTGAATTTCTTCGGCGGTCTGCCACGCGACCATGCTATTGTTCCGCTGAATACCAACCTGATACACTATAAAGAGATTACAGTAGTAGGCACTCATGGCTCGGCTCCTCAACATGTCGCCCAGGCGGTGAAATTACAGGCAGAAAGCGCGGTGAATCTTGAGAAGTATATAGAAAGTTCTTATCGGCTCAATGAAATAAACGAAGCGTTGAAGATAGCACAGGGAACCGGAAGACTGAAAATTTTAATCAAACCTAATGAGTAAAATTGAAAGGGGAAAATAATGTTCTTAGGAAAACAGGTTCGTCTTAACAGATTGTTCAATAAGAAATCCGGCAATATTCTGGTTATCGCTCTGGACCATGCCGTTGGTTGGGGAGTAATACCGGGAGTGGATACAATTCATAAAACGATGGAAAAGATAGTTCAGGCTAAGCCGGATGCCATTACTATGTTAAAAGGGACTGCTAAGCAGGTCTTTGCCCCCTATGCAGGCACGATTCCATTTATTATGAAAGCAACGACATTCTCGCCTTATCAGCCTGCTTACGATGCCGCAGTAGGCTGTGTGGACGAAGCCGTCAGATTAGGCGCTGACGCGATAGCAATCGGTGCGACGGTTTGCGGTAATCAACAGCAGCAGTTGCTCAGCCAGTTAGCGGAGTTTTCCCATCAGGCTGAATTAGCCGCTCTTCCTACCGTTACTCATATCTATCCTAAAGGAGAGTTGATTAAAAAGGAAGACTGGTATAAAGAGGAAAATGTAAAGTACGCCGCTCGGGCAGGCGCCGAGATGGGGATAGATATCATTAAAACATTTTACACCGGAGATAAAGAAAGCTACGCCCGTGTAGTTGAGGCAACACCTGCAAGCATAGTTATCTCTGGCGGGCCGAAACTGCCGTCCATCAAGGACGTGTATAAAATGGTCTATGACGGCATTGCCGCCGGCGCTAAGGGAGTTACTTTCGGCAGAAACGTCTGGCAGGCCGATGACCCGATTAAAGTGATTAGCGCGCTGAAACATATCATCCATAACAAGGGAACTGTGGATGAAGCAATGGAAATATACGGAGGATAACAGATAAAATCGAGTATGGGAAAAGTATCTTTATTACCGATTGGCTCAATAGAGCAGCACGGAGTTTTGCCTCTTGATACAGACACGATAATCGCGCAGGCTTTCTGTGAGTTAGCGGTTGTCTCTGGATTGAACGTTGCAGTGGAGCTGCCTGTTACAGAGGGTTTTTGCCCTACGACCTGCGACCTGACGGGAACGAAAGTTTTTCGATTCAGTGAGGTTCTAAATCGCGTTGACAGGTCTCTCAGGCAGATAGTGGAGCAGGGCAGGCGCTATATAATTCTGGTTAATATACATGGCGGCAATGATACGGTGTTAAAGGCGATAGTGCAGAATATCTATGTAGAGCAGCGATTTCCTGTTTTCTACTTCAATCCTTATACTGCCTTTGCCGATGAGTTAAACCAAGTATGCTTCCCGGATTGTGACAATAGCTGCAAAGAATGTTCTTTATTGTTAGCAGGCTTGGATATCTTGGGAAAGGAGCCGGTATCCGGGCCTAGCGCTGATGAAGAAATAGTCCGCAACCCTTTGATTGAAAATCTAAAGAAAGTTGGTACACTTGGCTTCTCGTATCAGGAGCCTGCACAGCATATCGCCTGGCGCAGCGGAGCTACGGCTAAGGCTGGTCGAAACTATTTGGAGGAAACCGTTAAGCGGTTCGGGTCTATAATGGAAAATTTCAAACAATATGTGGAGAACGAACTTGCAAAAAAGAGATAAGCCAATAGTCGGTCTTGCTATGGGAGACGCAGCCGGTATCGGTCCTGAGTTAATCATTAAAGCTCTGAAGCAACCGAAGACTACTGAAAATCTTGATGCCATGGTAATTGGTGATGCTAAGATTATGCGCAAGGCAGTTAAATTGCTCAAAAGCAGTATGACTATCGAAACCTGCCAATCCTGTGAGGATGCGAATTTCTCTGCCGGTGTAATCAATGTCATTGATCTGAATAATCTTCCAACCGAGGTCTATGCCACAGGGAAAGTTGAGGCTGCTGCTGGTAAAGCTGCGGTTGAGTATATCGAAAAAGCGGTACAGATGGCTCTTGACAGGCAGGTTGATGCCATAGCTACTGCCCCTGTTAATAAAGAGGCCATGCACCTGGCCGGCTATGACTTTGCCGGTGTTACAGAGTTGCTGGGGAGACTTACTGATTGCAAGAAATTCTCTCTGGTTGTTGTATTAGGGCCAATCCGTCTTTTCTGGGTTACAAACCATGTGTCTCTGCGTAAAGCACTTGACGGAGTCACAAAAGAGGCTGTTCTGAAAAAAATCCATACGGTTAATGAAGCTTTGACAGATTTCGGCATTGACAAAGGCAGTATTGCAGTAACCGCCTTAAATCCGCACGGTGGGGAGGGTGGCGCTATGGGCGCAGAGGAAATTAAAGAAATCATCCCTGCTATTAATATAGCACAGGAAGAAGGAATCAATGTCTTGGGGCCGTTCCCTGCTGATACGATTTTTTTGCAGGGCAGAAAGGGTAAGTTTGACGCTATCCTGGCTATGTATCACGATCAGGGAAATATCGCGGCTAAACTAATGGACTTCGGCGCAGGAGTAACCGTTGTCGCCGGCCTGCCAATTATTCGTACATCAGTGGCTCATGGAACGGCTTTTGATATTGCTGGGAAAGGGATAGCTGCCCCGGATACATACATCGCAGCTATAAAAAAGGCAGGTGAAATAGCAGTTAAACGCGGATTTATCCATTAAGTAAAGGAGTTAAAATGTCAGTAAAAGCACTTCAGGCAGTTGGTGTGAACAAGGTTGAATTAACGGAATTCTCATATCCTCAGGTAGCTGATGATGCTATTCTGCTCAAGATTTTGTACTGCGGTATATGCGGGACGGATTTACACGGTATAGAGGGTAAACGCACGGTCAAATTTCCTATTATTCCCGGTCATGAATTGGTTGCCAAAGTCGTAGAGATCGGCCCGAAAGCCCTTGAGAGGACAAAGATTTTTAGCGGCGATACTCTAACAGTAGGCGATATGGTAACGATTAATCCGCGGATAACATGCGGGAAATGCTATTACTGCAGGAACCTGCCGCAACGGCCGGAAATGTGCATGGGAGCGCGTACATATAATTCCTCTATAGGCAGCGACAAGCCGCCTTTCCTTTTCGGGGGCTGGGCTGAATATATGTATATCCTGCCGAACTCAGAAATTATAAAACTGCCCGAAGGTATCGATTTGGAACTAGCGTCATTGATTGAACCACTTGCCTGCTCAGTAGGGCTTCTGGATCGTTATCGCAGGAGTCATGACTGGGTTGTCGGGGACGGCTTTAATATCAACAGAAACGTAGTGGTATTCGGCGTCGGGGCGATTGGGCTTTTAGCGGCTTCATGTTTCCATCTTAACGGGGCCAGGCAGATAATTTGTATCGACGCTTTATCCAGCAAGCTCGAATTAGCTCGCGAATTTGGCGCAACTGTTACACTGAACGCAAAGGAAACTTCCGTGGCCGATAGAGTTGAAGCTGTCAAAGAGGTCTGCCAGGGATTAGGAGCCGATATAGTCATTGAAGCCTGTGGAGTTCCTGCGACGATTGGAGAAGGTGTAAAAATGCTGCGGCGGGGTGGACAATTATTCGAGGTTGGACATTTGCTCAAAGCCGAAGACGCACGGGTTGATGCTAATTTAATCTGCCGTAATGAACTTGAAATTATTGGAAATTATGCGTATCCTTCCAGTAATTGCCTTGGCTACGCTGCCGAGATTTTAATGCAGGGTAAGCTTCCTTACCGTAACCTGATAAAGACTTATCCTCTGGATGATTACAGAGAAGCTCTTTTCGGCAAGAAGGACAGTTCGATAGTAAAATCAGTTTTTGCCATTTGACGGAGTTTAATTATGAGCCTTTTAGGACTTGATGTCGGAACTACCGGATGTAAAGCAGTTGTCTTTGATATAGATGGTAAAGTTCTTGCCCAAGCCTATCGTGAGTATCCTCTCATCCATTCCCAGCCCAGCTGGTCGGAATTGGATACAGACCGTCTCTGGAAAAACGTAACTGAGGTATTGTTGGAAGTCAATCAAAAGGTTCGCTCTAATCCGGTTAAGGCATTAAGTGTGTCCTGCCAGGGCGAAGCGGTTACCGCCATTGACAAGGCTGGAAAGGCGCTGTGCAATTTCAGCGTTTCTTTCGACCATCGCACAATCGCTCAGGCTGAGTGGTGGCGGGAGAATTTCGGGGCGAAAAAATTATTTTGTATTACAGGTATGCCTCTTCACGCGATGTACACTATCAACAAGATAATGTGGTACAAAGAAAACTGCGCACAGATGTATGCCAAGGCAGTCAAGTTTCTTTGCGTTGAAGATTTTATTAATTACAGATTAACCGGACGACCGGCGACCGACTGGTCGCTGGCCGGACGCACTATGGCTTTTGACGTTACAAGCAAGTCATGGTCTGATGAAGTATTAACGGTCGCCCAAGTTGATAAAGGTCTTTTACCTGATACTTATCCTTCGGGGACTGTTGTCGGAGAGGTAACAACCGATGTTGCTTGCAAACTTGGTTTTGAGAATAACGTTATTGTTGCAACAGGCGGCCATGATCAGCCCTGCGGAGCATTGGGTGCAGGTATCACTGAACCAGGCATCGCGATGAATGCCACCGGCACCTCGGATGTAATATGTCCTGCATTTGCTGAGCCTGTTCTGTCAGAGAAAATGCTATCGAGCAATTATTCCTGTTATTCGCATGTGGTCCCGGGTCGATGTGTATCTATAGCTTTTAATCTGACCGGTGGGTTGCTATTGCGGTGGTACCGTGATACTTTCTGCGATGGTGAACAAGCCAGGGCTTCTCAGACCAACTGTAGTGTCTATGAAGTTATTATCGAAGAGGCTTCGCCAGAAGTGAAGAACCTTTTCTTCCTGCCGCATTTTGTGGGGTCAGGTACTCCATATCTTGATTCCCATTCGATGGGGGCATTAGTTGGGCTAACTGTTGATACTACTAAACAGGATGTTTCAAAAGCTGTGCTGGACTCGATTAACTACGAGATGAAATTGAATATCGACTTGATGAACCAGGCCGGCCTTGGCATCCGGAAGCTGCGGGCTATTGGCGGAGGATCAAAGAGCCGAAGATGGCTGCAAATGAAGGCTGACACATTCGGTATGGCTGTAGCTTCAATGAAAACCTCTGAGGCTGCTTCACTGGGAGCTGCTATCCTGGCCGGCATAAGTATCGGTACATTCAAAGATGCCCACTGTGCAGTTGAAGCAATGGTGCATATTAAAAGCACATACTATCCAGATGAAAAACAGAGCAGGGTTTATCAGGAAAAATACGAACTGTATAAGGAGCTGTATCCTGCTCTTAAACAGTTTAATTTTATTTTGAGGTGAGAGCATGTCTGAAGACAAAAGGGTGTTAGCTCTTTTTGCTCATCCCGATGACGCAGAGTTTATGTGTGCCGGGACGCTGGCCTTGTTGCGTGAAAGGGGCTGGCAGGTTTCTATGGCTACAATTACAGCAGGTGACTGCGGCTCTAAGGAACACAGCTCTGAGGAAATCAGCAGAATTCGGCAAGGCGAAGCGGCCAGCGCTGCCAAACTCTTGGGAGCTCCATATCAATGTTTTGGCTCTTTTGACTTCTTTATCCAGTACGACAGAGTGACATTGCTTAAAGCAATTAAGCTTGTGCGTCAAGTAATGCCTACGATCGTCTTTGCGCCAAGTCCTTCGGATTATTTAATCGACCATGAAATCACCAGCTTGATTGCCCAGACAGCCTGTTTTACCTGCGGTCTGGAGAATATTCACACTGACGGCGTAAGCGCATTCAAAAAGATACCTCACCTGTATTATGCCGACCCTATTGAAGGGAAAGATAAGTTCGGCAATACAGTCAAGCCGACGATACTGGTAGATATAACCTCTTCAATGGATACAAAAGAAAAAATGCTGTGCTGTCATCAAAGTCAGCGCGTCTGGCTACAATCACACCATGGGATGGATGAATACACTGAGTTTATGAAAAGACTGGCTCGCGACAGGGGCCAAAGAATTAACTGTATCTTCGCTGAAGGATTCAGACAGCATTTAGGGCACGGATATCCGCAGGATAATATATTGAAGGTTGAGTTGGTAAATTTAGTTCATTAAACTTAAGGAGACGAGAAAATGGCGAGAAAAATAAGTATGTTGGCACCTGACTGGTGGGATTACACGACACTGGATGATGAAATTCTCAATGACGCGGCGGAATTAACCGCTGAGGATTTACAGGCCATGTCAAGAGAAGGGTTTCAGGTCAAGTTCTATGATACGGTCGAGGATTTTTACCTGGCTGAAGCATTAGAGTATATCGATGCATGGAAGCAGGCTACCGCTGACAATCCTGTTGGTATGTGCGGTCCGGCAGGGCCTGTTGAGCAACTTCCGCTTGTGGCAAGGCTGGTTAACGAATTCGGGATAGACCTGACCAATGCCCATTTCTGGGCCATGGACGAATGGTATATCGACGGCAAGGAGGTTGACGAAACTTACTCGCTGTCTTTCGCCAAGGTTGATTTGGACGGGTGCTTCAATAAAATCGATAAAAAGTTCAAGATGCCTAAAGAGAATATTCACTTCCCTAAGGCAAATGTCGATGAATATATCAACAGTTGGAACAATGTTCGCTGCACGGTTATGCAGGGCGGACAGGGCGAAATAAAGCACTGGGCTTTCAACGACCCACTCAGGAGGGAGGGCAAGTATAAAGACGCTCCTCCTTCACCTGATGAATATCGCAAGCTTACCACGCGTATTGTAGAGCTGCATCCGGTTACGCTTATGCAGAATGCCCGCACCAGTGGTGGTGGAGCAGTAGCGTCGGTTCCGGTCAAAGCTCTTACAGTCGGGCCCGATGAGACATGGAAATCCGAGAAGGTTTCAATCTGGCATGGGGGCATGCACGATAATCCTTACGGTATAAGATTGACAACTTTGATGATATCTAAAAAAATCGCTGATAGTTCTGTGCCGATGTCGTTGCTTGCAGACCATCCAAATGTTCAATTTAACTTCTATCGACCAGCTATAGGGACATGTAAAGTTAAAGTCAATTAGAGAACTTCAGATGACCTAAAGCATGGCATTGTTAAAAATAAAAGACAAAATTTCAGACACTGTTCAACAGAAATTGTGAAGAACAAGACCTGACGAAATATAAGTTGTTGTTAGATGCAAATTAAAAACAAAGATAGGGAGGAGATCATGCAAAGTAAGGTGACAATCATTGCTTCATTACTCTATTGACAACGCACATTTAATATAGTAGCTTTTTTAAAATTGAATGGGAGCAAAGATGAATTCTCTTTATCCTATGAATAAGGAAAAGGAATTAGTTGCCAGAATTAAACTGGGAGATAAGATTGGGGCAAAAACCATTCTTAATAAACTGGTTGGAGAGATACTCTTTAAAAATTCAGGGAGCGGAGATGTGCGTAAAGCGCGAATTCTGGAGCTTATTGTCGTAATTTCAAGAACCGCTGTAGAAGCTGGAGCTAATATGGAGAAGTTATTGGGACTCAATTATACATATATATGTGAATTATCTGAAATAAATAAAGATGAAACATTGTATAAATGGATGATAAAGGTGTTCTCTTCTTTTATGGAGGAAGTGTCCAGATCAAGCAATAAAAAGAATATGGCGATTGTAGAGCGCGCAATGAAATGCATGAGAACTAATTATAACAAGAGTCTAACATTGAGTAAGATAGCGAAAGCTGCATATGTCAATACGTATTATCTGAGCCATCTTTTTAAGAAAGAACTGGGTATGACTGTTGTTGACTATCTTACTAAAGTTAGAATTGAAGAAGCAAAGAGACTTTTGCAGAATGATAAAATGAGTATTATTGAAATTGCCCTGGAAGTGGGATATGAAGACCAAAGTTATTTTAGTAAGGTATTCAAGAGGAATGAACATACAACTCCAATGGTCTATCGCAAGAGAAATCTGACGTAAAAAAACAATATATTCCCAAAAAAGACAATATATATCAAGACTCAATCAGTGTTATATGTATAATTTCCAAAATACAATAAAAACTTTTAAAAAGGAGAATTGGTTATGGCAGATTTACAGGGGATAGCGGATGGTCTAATTAAAGGGCAGGCGCAAGTAGTTTCTGATCTGGTTAAAAAGGCTGTGGATGAAGGTGTTGGTCCTGAAGAAATTTTAACTGATGGTCTCATTGCAGGCATGAATATAATAGGGGCAAGATTTAAGAAGAACGAGGTATATGTTCCTGAAGTTCTTATAGCTGCAAGGGCAATGCATGCCGGAATGGGGGTTTTGGAACCACTACTTGCTGAGGCAGGAGTAAAGCCTCTTGGTAAGATAGCAGTAGGAACTGTTAAAGGAGACCTTCACGATATTGGCAAGAATCTGGTGGTTATGATGCTTAAAGGGTCAGGTTTTAATGTGGATGATCTTGGAGTTGATTGCGATGCTCAAAAATTTATTGATGCTGCAAAGGACGGTGCGCAAGTAATAGCTATGTCAGCGCTGTTAACAACAACAATGCCTGCAATGAAGGATGTAATAGATAATTTGCAGTCTGCAGGAGTAAGCGTTAAAACAATGATCGGAGGAGCGCCTATCACACAGGGATACGCTGATGAGATTAAGGCAGACGGCTACGCTCCGGACGCTGCCTCAGCAGTTGATACAGCAAAAGAACTTGTAGCAGCAAACTGATTATATTCTTTCAATAAATTCTCAATAAGTTCTTTAACAGAGACGATCTTGTCTATCAGATAAGCATTAGCTCCGGCAAAAGCAAATCCTTCTTCAAGGTTTCCTTTTTTGGCGTTATTTAATGCAAGAGATATACAGTAAGGGGCCTTTCTAAAATCACACGTTCTCAGGCACTTCCATGGACATTTGAAAGGTTTTTTAATTCCTGCTGAAACATCATCAAGGAACTTATTCTGAATCGTTCTTCCTGGTAATCCCACAGGACTGTCA
>JAGMBN010000070.1 GCA_023129655.1 bacterium
CTGCTCTCTTACTTGCTCCAGGGCTTCCAAGCTGTTCTGTTATTCCAGATAATCTGTTTTTTATATCATTCATTTTTTCATTGCTATTCAGTATGTCAAGAGCACATCTGCTAATATTTTCAGGATTTGCTTCTTCCTGCAATAACTCGGGAACTATTCTCTCTCCAGCCATTATATTTACAAGCCCTATATGAGGAACCCTCAAAAAAGTTTTAAATAAAAAACTTGTAAAAGGAGATGCTTTATAAACAACAATCATTGGCACATTCAGAAGCGCTGCTTCAAGTGTTACAGTTCCTGATGCCCCGATTAAGAGATCGCAGCAGCTCATTCCATCATACGTTCTATTCTTAATAATCTTAATACTAATATTCAGGTTATGAAGAACTTGTTCAAGATCCTTCTCATCTATATTTTCTGCGCACAGCAACACGAATTCAACATTGGGAAGAGAGTTCTTTATTATTTTTGCAGCCTGAACTAATGCAAGCAATATTCTTCCTATCTCCTGTTTTCTGCTTCCAGGCAATAAACCGACAACAGGTTTTCCTGTTATATCCAAACTTGTTAAGATTTCTTCTCTTGTGCCGGACGTTTTTACTATGTCAAGTAAGGGATGCCCGACAAATTCCACAGGCACATTATATCCATTATAAAAATCCTCCTCAAAAGGGAGAATAACTATCATTTTATCTACACAGGCTTTTACTGTTTTTATGCGTCCTTTTCCCCATGCCCAGAGTTGAGGACTGATATAGTAAGCAACTTTAATATTCCTCTTTTTTGCCTGCTTTGCCAATCTCAAATTAAAGCCCGGATAATCAATAAGAATAACTAGTTCAGGATGCTCCTTATCCATGATTTCACACAATTTATTGAACCGCCTTTTTATTTTAAATATTCCTCTAAATACCTCGCTTACACCAACTATATCAAGGCCATCAATATTGAATATATTTTCAACGCCTGCATCCTGCATTCTACGTCCGCCCATACCAATAAATTTAAGTGTTGGATCTATTTTCCTCATATTCCTTACAAGATTGCTCCCATGCAGATCCCCCGATGTCTCACCTGCAATGATCATTATTCTCATCTAAAACGTCCTCTCCACCGCAACCGACTGCTTTAGCTGGCGGTTATCTGTTATTCTTTCTGTCATTGCGAATCCCGAACACTTTCGGGATGAAGCAATCTCGTTTGTCATTGTTTTTTAAAGGTCGCTGTCGCTATTTTCCTTTCAGTTCCTTCCTTACAGACTTTTTTAAGGTTTCCGCGTCAGGAAGTTTTTCTTTAAACTCTTTTGGCAATCTTTTGGTTAGATAATATTCAGCTACCCCTACAGCTTTCTTAACACTTCGCAAAGCATACTCAACAACAATATTATCTTTATCCGCACAAAGAATAATGCCTATCGGCGGATTCTCATCTTTTAATCTTACTTGTTCATCCAACAGATGCAGATAAAAATCCATCTTGCCAGCATATTCCGGTTCAAATTTACCTGTTTTAAGTTCAATCGCCACAAGGGATTTCAGTTCGCGGTTAAAGAAGAGAAGATCTATAAAATACTCGTTATGCTCCAGCGTTAGCCGGTATTGATTGCCGATAAATGAAAACCCCTTGCCGAGCTCAAGCATAAAACGTTTCAGTCTATCCACCAGCCTTTTTTCTAATTCTCGTTCTAAAACAGGCTTCGTAATATCAAGAAAATCTAAATTATAGACGCTCTTTATTGACTCATCAGCCTGTTCAGCAAGATGTTTTGGAAGGACTTTAGGAAAATTGTGGGTTTTTCGCCTAAGGCTTAAAGCGTAAGCATCCGCTTTTATTTGATTAAGAAGAACATTTCGCGACCAGCCAAGCTGAATACAAGAGCGTATATAATACTCACGCTCTTTACTATTCTTTAATTTCTGCATAATTAGAATATTGTGCCCCCATGGTATTTCTGGCACAAGCTGTGCCAGTTTTGTGTAGTCTTTATATTCAAGGTAGAACATTCGCATACGCCAGAGATTATCTCTTGAAAATCCCTTAAAACTTTCATATTCGCTGGTCAAATCTTCCGATAATTGTTTAACCACGCCTTTTCCCCATCCAAATTTTTTCTGACGTTCAGTAATGGCTTTCCCGATTTCCCAGTATAATTCTATAAGTTCTTTATTAACCGATCGAATTGCCTGAATTCGGGATGTGATAATGCGTGATTTAATTTCATTTAAGAAATGACTATATTCTTTGCTTACTATATTTCTCATTTTTATCTCCAATATTCATTTAAAATATTCCTTTTCTGTCATTGCGAATCCCGAACACTTTCGGGATGAAGCAATCTCGCTTGTCATTCTCCGATTTAATCGGGGAATCCAGATGGTTAAAGATTTGAGTGTGGGTTTCGAGAAAAGGTCGCTGTCGCCTTTTCCCGTTATTGTTTATTGCTTTTATATCCTTCCAAGAGTTTTTTCATTGCATACAAATAATAGATTGGAAGTATTGTTGCGAAAAACGCTACAAAATCAAGACCAAAACCCAATTTATAATATCTATACACACCGACAAAAACGTGCATAGCAACTATAGTTCCAAATCTTGATTTTGTTCCAACCATACATTCTACCCAACATTAATCCTTGAACGTTTGCTGTTACTTTAGCACTACACTACCTCAAATTGCTTAAAACCTCAATAAAAATAGACAAGAACAAGGGCACAAAATATTGTGCCCCTACATAGATTCCTGCTAAAAATCTGCAGGAATGACAGACGAGATTGCCACGTCGCTTACGCTTCTCGCAATGATATTTTTATATTCTTTTGTGCCGAATTATCGGCATGAATGTTTCACTGTTGTATCCTTGGAAATAAGGACTCCGGCTTATGCATTAATTGTCCTGAGGGTAATAGGTTCAAATCCAGTTCCCTAGTTTTCACAGCGTCATAACCCAGATATCTGGCAAGTTTTAAAGAGATATTGGGCATTACAGGAGAAATCAGAATATTCATAATCCTGATAATATCACAGCATGTATACAGGATACTTCCCAGCCGATCTCTTTGTTCCTCATTTTTTGCCAGCTTCCATGGTTCAGTTTTGTCAAAGTATTGATTTGTAAGAGCTGAAATTTCCAAAAAATTCTTTGCAATTTCATGAATCTGAAAACTATCCAAAGCCTTTTTTATTGAATCTACCTTTTTTATTATCTTTTCCTGAAGAACATGTTCAATATCTGTCAGCTCCATACATTCTGGCACCCTGCCGTCAAAATTCTTTATTGTGAAATTAATGACCCTGCTGACTAGATTACCAAAGTTATTTGCCAGATGCGCGTTATAGCTTGTCATGAATGAATCAAGCCTGAAATCTGCATCCTTGCCAAAGACCATCTCGGACATCAGCAGAAATCTAAGACCGTCAACACCAAAGATATCGACTAATTCAAAAGGGTTTATTACGTTCCCAATTGACTTGCTCATTTTCATGTTTTTAGTGTTCCAGAATCCGTGAACATTCAGTCTCTTTGCAGGCTCAAGCCCCAAAGCCTTGAGCATTATCGGCCAGTATACAGCATGCGCCTTTAAAATATCCTTTCCAATAATATGATGTGAGTATTTCCAGTATTCCTTAAACAAGTTTCCGTCGGGATAGCCCAGCGCAGAGATATAATTGATTAAAGCGTCAAACCAGACATATGTTACATATTTTTTGTCGAATGGCAGCTCAATTCCCCAGTCTAATCTGTCCTTAGGACGCGATATACACAGATCTTTCAATGGCTCCTTCAAAAAGGACAATATTTCTTTCTTATACTGTTCAGGAGATATAAAGTCATTGTGCTTATTTATATAATCTATGAGCCAATCCTGATACTTACTCATCTTAAAGAAATAATTGCTTTCCTTAATTAAGGTTGGGTTTGTCCCATGGTCAGAACAATTACCATCAACCAGTTCTCTCTCATCCAGAAATCTTTCGCATCCCACACAGTATAATCCTTCATATTCCGCAAAATATATTTCACCATTATCATAAACTTTCTGGAGAATACTCTGAACAATTCTCTTATGAGAATCATCTGTTGTTCTTATGAATTGAGAATACTCTATGCCCAGTTTTTGCCACATTTCCTTAAATTCATTGGATATCTCATCAGCAAATTCTTTGGGCGATTTATTTTCCTTATTAGCTGCTTCAACTATTTTTTGCCCATGTTCATCAGTACCTGTAAGGAAATAAGTTTTAAAGCCAAATAGTTTTTTGTATCGGCTAATAATATCAGCAGCTATTGTGCTGTATGAATGCCCAAGATGTGGGTGGCTGTTAACATAATAAAGCGGTGTTGTTATGTAAAATGGCTTACTTTGTCTATTCATGATTAGTTAATATAGCATATTCAGGTTAATTTTTCTCTATAAAACACAAAAAAAATCTGTATAATCATAGGTAAGAAAATAGAGGAGGGTAAGGGTTATGGAACAAGATATTCTGGCAGAAAGCGAAATACAGAAAAAAAAGAAAAAGGGTTGTTTTTTCTGGGGTCTCATAGGATGTGGGGGGCTGATACTGGTTGTTGTAATATCGGTTGGAGCAATGGTGTTCTTTGTGCGAAGTAAATTTGTAAAATACAGTTCAAATGAACCAATTCAAATTGAACAAGTATCCTTTTCTTCTAATGAAGAGAAAAATATAAAAGAAAAGATTGGAGAGTTAAAATCCATATCGCAAAAAGGTGGAGAATTTGTTCTTACTGACAGAGATTTAAATTTACTTATTGCGTCTAATCACCAGTTTAAGAATAGAGCTTATGTTGATTTTAAAAATGATAAAATCAATATAAAATTCTCCCTGCCATTTATGAACCGATACATTAATGGAGATCTTTCTGGAAAACTGAATATGAAGGACGGCTTATTAAAGCTGGAAATAGACAGATGCAATGTAATGGGATTCAAGACACCTTCTAAAGAATTAAGAGACAAAATTGCTTCCAGCTTAGTTGAAGGGCTGGAAAACAATCCGGAATTTAGAAAGATTGAAAGAAGGATTGAACATATATATCTGAAAAATCAAAAGCTGCATATAAAGTTTAAACCTGTGCAGGGAACATAAGCGCATGCTCATTAAGAATGCGTATATCCCCCAGATTGATCATGTCAGGTGTAATCTGCTGTGAGCCAAGCTTTCTTTCGGTAAATGTACCGTGATAGTCGGAGCCTCCTGAAATGAGGAGGTCATTTTTAAGGCAGTATTGAATGTATTTATTGTTCTCGCTCTCTCTGAAATATGGAGAATAACACTCTATCCCTGCAATTCCCCATTCGCGCCACTGGTCAAGTTCTTTCTCGGGAAAACGATCAAGACAATTATAATAGGCTGGAGGATGGGCTAAAAACGGATAGCCTCCAGCTTTTCTTGCAATATCTATTACTTCGTATGGAAGAGAGAATACCCTGAATCTGGAAATAAAATCTCCAGCAAGAATAAAATACTCATCAAGATTTTTAAGCACTTTTTTATCCATCAAATAATTCAGTAATTTAATCCCTCCTCTTCCATGATCATATGAATATACATTAAATTCTTCCAGACTGAGTTGGGGAATTTGTTTTGAAAAAGTTTCTATAAATTTATTGCAAAAGTTTTCTTCCACGTCTTGAGTATATTTCCTCAAAAGTTCTTTCAATTCCTTGTTGGTTTCATCAAACCCATAAACCGTGATATGAAAATCCCTGCCTTTAAATGTTGATGTGATCTCAACTCCCTGAATATATGATATGTCTTTCAATTTTATAATTTTGCGTATTTCTGCGTTGCTTGCAATGGAATTATGGTCTGTAACTGAAAATAGAGTTATGTTTTTATCCATACACTCGTCTACAATTTCTTCTACAGTCAACGTCCCGTCAGAGGCGCATGAGTGAATGTGCAAATCTACATACATTTTAATTAATTTTCCTGCGTAACAGGCTGCCTTTTTCTAGTTTATTTCTTGTTTTTATAAATATAATCTGACTGGGATTAGCGAATTCCAGTTCATTACCGTTTTTATCTGTTATATGCATTACGCTTTCTTCGCAGTCATCTTCTAGTCTTGGTCCAATTATTTCAAGCTTGTCTCCAATACATATTTTGTTTCTAACTTCAATCTTTGCGATGTTTGATTTTGTAGTTTTAGTGACGATACCAACAAACTCGTAATTTTTTATATATGATGAAGACTTATATACCTGTGCTTCATCATTTGGTTTATTAAGAAAGAAACCTGTTGTATAACCGCGATGGCTGATTTTTTTTAATTCATCCATCCAGATTTTCTTAAATCTATATTTTTTTGGATTGGAAGCATATGCATCGATTGCCGTTCTATATATTCTAACCACGCAGGCTATATAATAGAGGCTTTTCATTCTTCCCTCAATTTTTACAGCATTTACACCTGTTTTAAAGATTTCGGGAATATGTTCTATTAGGCAGAGATCCTTTGAATTAAATATGAATGTGCCTCTTTCTCCTTCAAAAACAGGTAAGTATTCTTCATGTCTTGTTTCCTCATTAAGGAAATATTTCCATCTGCAGGGCTGGGCGCAATCTCCAAGATTAGCGCTTCTTCCTGTCATAAAACTACTAAGCAGACATC
>JAGMBN010000071.1 GCA_023129655.1 bacterium
ATAAAGTGCCCTGTGTGCGCTTTGAAAGGCAGACAGCTTGACCCAGGGCTTGCCTCAACCCCAAGCCGCAGGATTTCCGGCGTTGTGCGCGAGCTGGTCCATGGTGTTACCCGAAGGCACTCTACTGATCCTGCAAAAGCAATTGCATAGTTTCCCCATGGCGGGATTGCCAGCGATGTCATGTTACCACCTCGTAGAGTCCACAAATGCCTCCAAACGAGTATCAATGCCGGATTGTGAGGAATGCTCGTCAAGTACCAGAGTCATGTACGGGACACCTTTATCCCTAAGCATTCTTTGAAAGATTTGCATAGAGATAGAATCGCAGCCACAATTAAAAGAACTGATTTGAAGTACTCCTGCACACTCTTCGGCCGTGAGACGTTGGAGCACATCATACATCTTGCTGCACGTATCCCACTTGATAGGATCACTTGGGATGTTTTTCTGGTCCAACTTTGCCAATGCAAACGCCACACTCATTCTTTCAAGTTTACGCAGTATCGGTCCGGAGAAGAAATCGTCATAGAGGTTGTAGGGATGGCTGAGAATCAGGAACTTTTTACCTTTTTTATCAGAACAGCCTGAGAGTTTTTTTCTTGTTGACTGCATTGCTGCCATACCTCGTTTAATCGCCGTTTGTATCGTCTGTTTATCAACACCCAGTTCTTTGCCCAACAACAATAGCGATTTTTCCAGCGGTATCTTGTTCTCATCAATGTCAATGGTTAACACCCGCGAATGCTGCGCAATCTGAGCCTTTGCCGCATCCGGAAGAGCGCCAAGCTTAGGGCAGGATATATGATTTTTCAAACTGGACAGAATTCTTGGTACAAAAACCATGTCAACCTTTCCAACTATCTCTGCAAGATGAGCATCCAGCATCTTGAGCGGCAGGCAGTGTTCCGGCTCGGAAATCAGGCTGGCTTGTTCAAGTGTCTTTGCGGTTGACACCTCGGAAACCACAACCTGCATTCCCAACTCACTGAAGAATGTCTCCCAAAGCCCATGATAGTAAAAATAATAGAGGGTCATTGGGATGCCGATAGAGTATGTTTGACCTTTCTTGAGTTCCATTGTATTCCCTTATCATGCTGAGAAAACATGCTACCATAAGCGCTGATAATTGAAAATAAGAAAATAATCTGTTAAGATTTCTATGTGAAAAAAGCTGAAGCATCTCGAAAGATTGAAGCAAAGAGAAGAGGCAATGCCCTTGGATTCTGGTTTTTTAAGGTTTCTCTGCGCTTCTTTGGATTAAAAGGAGCGTATGGATTATTATATATTGTATGTGTCTATTATGTGCTGTTTGACCGAACAGCTGTTTCCGGAGCAGCTGCATATATTAAGAGAAGGTTTCCGTCACATGGTTTTGTAAAAAGATTGAGACACATATATTTGTTGTTCGTAAGTCAGGGGAAACAGCTTATTGACCGCTATGCTATTATTTCAGGATGTGAAATGTTTGATATCCAAATACGTGGATATGAACAAATTAAATCTCTGGTTCGAAATTCGCATCATGGAATAATTTTGTTAACCGCTCACGTCGGTAACTGGCAGGCTGCTATGACCGTGTTGAAAAAACTGGGAAAAACAGTGTATCTTGTCATGCGTCCGGAAGATAACCCTGCAGTGCAAAGTTCTTTGCGTATCAGCAGGGAACAGAGCCATATTAAGATTATTTCTCCTGAACAAGATCTTGGCGGAATTGTTGAAATCATGAATAAGTTAAAGGAAAAGCATATTGTGTCCATTATGGGTGATCGCAGATATGGGTTTAAGGCTGTAGAAGTTTCCTTTCTTGGAGACAAAGCATGGTTTCCATACGGCGGCTTTACAATTGCGGCAGCGGCAGGATGTCCGATAGTTGTTCTATTGTCAGAGAAAGTATCTGCTTATAAGTACATTGTTGACGTATCTAATGTGCTGTATCCATGTTATGTGAGTGGAAAAGATAAACATCAGCAGCTTCAGCAATGGGTTCAGGAATTTGCCGCATTGCTTGAAGCACATACACACAAACACCCTTACCAATATTTTTTATTTCATGACGTGTGGACAGAAGAAGCAAAAAGAGCAGGTGAAAAACCGTGAGAATTCTGTTGGTGAAACCACAAACTGAACTGCTCGTTGCCAGAAGATTGCAAGAAGGATTTTTGCATCTTGAACCCCTTGAGCTTGAAATTGTTGCGGGCGGAATTCCAAAGGAAAATGATGTGCGGATTCTTGATCTAAGTGTCGAGAATAAGCCGCTCTCAGTGTTTAAGAAAAAAATAGCTGATTATAAGCCTCAAATGATTGGATTTTCAGCATACAGCAACACATTTCACGTTGTGAAGCAGCTGTCTCTTATTGCTAAAGAATGCGATTCTGCAGTTATTACGATTGCAGGAGGCATTCACGCAACATTGCAGCCCAAAGATTTTGCTATAAAATCCATTGATATAATTGTGCGCGGAGAAGGCGGAACAGTTATTAGCAATATCATAAAACGTTTTCATGCGTGTGAGGAACTTCACTATGGCAGTGCTGTTCTGTCACCATCCGACACTGACTTTGAGCAGAAAGCCGAAGAGGAGACACCATTTTATCCTCCAATTGAACAGATTCCAATGGCACGCCGTGATCTGGTAGATCGAAGCAAATACTTTTGCGTATGGACATCAAGCAGCACAGGACGTCTTGACACAATTTTCCCACGTGTTGCAAGCATGCGTACCTCACAAGGTTGTCCGTTTTCATGTTCTTTCTGTGTCATTCATCGGGTAATGCGTAAAAAATATCTTCGGCGCCGACCGGAAGATGTCATTGACGAGATTGCAGGGCTGAAAGAGGATTATATTTATTTTGTTGATGATGAGATGTTCGTTGATGCTCATCGTGTCCAGCGTATTGCTGAGCTGCTTATTGAGCGTAATATCCGCAAAAAATACATAAGCTGGGCGCGCAGTGATACTATTGTTAAACATCCTGAACTGTTCAGGCTTTGGAAAAAGGCAGGGCTTGATGTTGTTTACGTGGGTCTTGAGTCAATGAATAAGGCAGCGCTGGATGAGTATAACAAGAAGATATTCGTTGAAACAAACAGAAAAGCCGTAGCGATACTCAAGGATATTGATATAATGCTGCATGCTGCGTTTATTGTACGGCCGGATTTTTCTGCGGAGGCTTTCAAAAATCTTGAAGCAACCATAGCGGAGATATCACCTGCGGAGATTACATTCACTGTATTATCACCGTCGCCAGGAACACAGATATGGAATGACAATATGAATGATTTCATCTGCGACCCATTCAAATATTATGACTGTATGCATACTCTGGTTCCTACAAAACTTACATTAAGGCGATTCTATCAGCATTTCGGCAGATTGTATTCTCTTGCGCTTCGTAGCAATCCGTTAAGAATGAACAGAACAAAGATGCCCTTCAGTGATCTGGTGCGCGCCATAGTCAAAGGAGCAAAATATGTTTTTTCGCTCTATCTGATTTACAAGGACTATCCACCCACAATGTGGCTCAAATCCGGCGCGGAACAACGCAAGTTGTGCGAAACAGATAAAATAAAGACATGAAATTAATTTATCTGATACTGTTGTTCACAGTTGTTACAATTAACGTTGCCTTTGCCGATGCGGATCAAACTGACGAATCATGGATGCTGCTGACCGGCTACGGCGCCACGCATCCGGGTCTCGGTAAAACTCGTGAACATGTTGAGACAGTGGATGTAATTCTGCGATACAGGCGAAAACTCAAAGATATTGGACGTGACTGGTACAGTTGGAGACATGACTTTCTGATAGAACTACCTGTGTCTCATCTTATTAAGCCTGATGATGGACAGATTCTTGGCCTGAATTTTCTTGCATCATGGACGCTGAAGACATCACAAAGATACATGCCATATTTCTTTGTGGGCGGCGGTCCTGTCTATACGGAAGCGAACATACCCGGCATGGGAGCCAATCTCTGTGGGAACTATCAAGCAGGATTAGGACTTAGTTACAAGACCAGAAAAGGGCGTTCATTTGTATTAGAATATAGGTTCCATCACATATCCAACGCCGGCATGAAACAACCCAACGTACCGCTTAATTCAAGCAAAGTACTTGTCGGAATCAATTTCTCATTCTAATGATTGCCGAAAACATCCCCCTAGTTCCGCCTGCGGCGAAACCGTCTCCCTTTTGAAGGGGGATTCAGGGGGATGTAATTGTTCCTTGAAAAAAGGGTAGGAAGAGGATATGATATTTTCTATTGAACAGTGTTTAACAAGGAGAAGATTAAATGGCAAAGCAAAAGCAAAAAGAATTGGAAGAAATACGGAATAAGTTAAAGAAACTGCTTGTAAGCAGCCTATCATTAGAGAATGTAAAACCTGAAGATATTAAAGACAATGAGGTCCTGTTTGGTGAGGGGCTTGGACTTGATTCTTTGGATGCGGTAGAAATTGTTGTGCTGTTGCAGCGAAACTTCGGCTTGGAGATTAAGGATATGGACCAGGGCAGGAAAATTTTTTATTCAATTAATACTCTGACAGAATATATACACGAAAATACGAAGAAATAATCCCTAATTCCTAATTTTTAATGCTTTAATTTTTAAATAATATGGAAAAAATAAACGTAGCAATAACAGGCATGGGTGCGATTTCTGCTGCAGGTAAGAACCTTCCCGAAACTCTGGACACATTTCAGTGCGGACAAGTAAATAGAAATCCAGTCTTTGAACACAGAATGAGCACTTTAAACCTTGCTTTGTGCGCAGTAGAAGAAGCCTTAAACGATGCAGAACTAAAAAGAGATATTGAGCATTTTCGTGTAGGAGTATGTCTTGGTACTACTGTGGCAAGCCAGTTGAATGACGTTGAATTCTATGATTCATACCGGAGTACGGGGAATGCGCCGATGGATTCTGTTGACCGGTTTTTAAGAGGAAACCTTGCGCAAGCTGTTGCAAATACTATAAAAGCAAAAGGTCCATGCGTTACTGTGGTTAATGCATGTTCTTCAGGCGCTGATGCGATTGGAGTAGCATTATCCTGGTTAAGGAATGGAGAGTGTGATATCGCTATTGCCGGCGGTGCGGACGAATTGAGCCGTATTCCTATATGCGGTTTTGGGGCACTTGGTATTGTTAGTGAATCATTATGCGCTCCATTTGATAGAGACCGTAAGGGATTAAACCTAGGGGAAGGAGCTGGAATCCTTGTGCTTGAGAGAGAAACATGTGCTTGTAAGAGGGGCAATGCCCCTAGATTGCATCTTGCTGGATACGGCGCGTCAGCAGACGCATATCACCTTACTGCTCCAAGACCTGATGGAACAGGTTTAGAAGCGGCGATTCAGAGAGCTCTTTTTGAAGCAGGTATCAGTTCTCAAGATGTCTGTTTTGTTAATGCTCATGGCACTGCAACTCGGGATAATGATAAAGTTGAGGGCATTGTTTTAGCAAGGGTTTTTGGCAAGGATATTAAGGTTCTTTCTACAAAGGGATTTACAGGGCATACACTTGGCGGCGCAGGAGGTTTGGAAGCTGTTTTTACAGGCGCTGCGCTTCTCGAAGGATGGATACCTGCAAGTGCTGGCTTTGTGAATCAGGATGAGGAAATACCTATAACACCGGTCAGGGAGAAGACGAGCATACAAGGATCTTTCGCTGTTTCTACGTCTATAGCATTTGGCGGAAACAATGCTGCGATCGTTATTGGGAGAGGAGCATGAATATTGCAGGAATAGGTGTTGTTTTTAGCGGTGGGCGAGGAATTAACTGCTATGATGATGCATTGAAGCATGGATGGACGAAGCCTGAAGATTCTGGTTATCATGTGAAGAAAGAATCAATAATAGACAAAAGAGTTTTAAGCGGGATACGTCGTGCAGATAGATTCAGTAAAATGGCAGTATTAGCAGCAAATGATGCTGTAGCAGACAGTGATATTAATCTTAATGAAAAGAAATCATCTCTTGGTATTATTGTCTCAACCGCATTTGGTCCGCATGTAACAACATTCCTCTTTATAGATGATATGCTTGAGTATGGTGATAAGAATGCTTCTCCAACTATATTTTCCAACTCTGTTCATAATGCCGCAGCATCCTATATTTCATCTGTGTTGGAAAGCCGTGGCCAAACTGTAACACTTACTCAATTTGCATTCTCTTTTCATCAGGCTCTTATTCTTGCGCGAGCATGGCTTTATGAGAAACGGTGTGAATATGTTCTTGTTGGAAGCGTTGATGAATGCGGCGCAGTTATGGAATACATCTGCAGCCAAAAATTGCGAATTGCTGAAGACGGCAAAATTAAACCGTTTGATTTTGCAGCAACACCCGTAGCAGTGCCGGGTGAAGGAAGCGTATTCTTTCTGATGACACTGGAGAAATCTCATAAGAAATATTGTAAAATAGCAGTTTCTTTAAATGATGAAGGGGTTGAAAAAGATAGACAGGATATGTTCATTCTTGATGCCGACGGTATGACAGGAGATGAGAGAAAATATCAAAAGGCTGCAGAATCAGGTGTTTGTATCTCAGGGTATTCGCCAATATTCGGCAG
>JAGMBN010000072.1 GCA_023129655.1 bacterium
TCTATATAGCTAATTTGGATGTTTACGGAGTTTATCAGTTAACATATGAACCGCTGCAGCATGAAAATCCCTCATGGGCTCATGATGGAAGACATATTGTTTACAGCGTTACAAAGAATTTTAGATCCTATCTTGAAGTAATGGATGTCATAACAGGAGAGAAATATAGATTAACCTCTCCAGAACATAATGCGTTAGAGCCTGCCTGGTGCAAGGTAAGGGCTAAGGCACAAAGAAAGAAAAATCCCCCTTTGAAGGGGGATTAAGGGGGATGTTAATTAAGAATTTAGTCTTTAAATCCACAATTTTATTGTTCTTGCTCCTGAGCTTCTGCGGCTTAAATCTCGCTTATTCCGCTCCAAGAAAATATAAGTCGGCAATACTTATGGAAGCTGAGACAGGAAAGATACTTTTTGGAAGAAGCATGCACAGAAAATTGCCTCCTGCTTCTATGGTTAAGATGATGCTTGCGCTCATTGTTATGGAAAAAGTTAAACATGATGAGATTAGTCTAAGTGATAAAGTAAAAGTATCAAGACATGCAAGCATGATAGGCGGTTCCCAAGTCTATCTGAGGGAGGGAGAAGTTTTCACATTGAGAGATATGATGAAAGCCATTATGATAAAATCAGCATGCGACGCGGCTGTTGCAGTTGCAGAACATATGAGCGGCAGTACCAAGAAATTCCTTGTGTTAATGAATAAGAGAGCGTCTGAACTCAAAATGAACGACACTGTATTCAAAACTACAAGTGGGCTTCCAAAAGTCCAGAATGGTCATAGCGGAGATATGTCTTCTGCTTATGACATGGCGATTCTGGCAAGAGAACTGGTTAAATATCCAACAGTACTTAAATGGACTAAGACAAAAACAGACACATTCAGAAATGGCAAGTTTATTTTGACCAATACAAACAAGCTTCTTAAAACATTCCCTGAGCTTGATGGATTGAAAACAGGTTACTACAGAAGAGCTGGGTGGAGCTTCACTGCTACTGCAAAAAAAGGCGATATGAGACTCATTTCTGTAGTTATGGGCTGTCCTACAAAGAAAACACGGTTTGATAAAACAAGAGAGATCCTAAATATGGGGTTTAAGAATTATACAAAATTGTGTCTGGTGAAAAAAGGGGATGTCGTTTTTGAAAATGTTCCAATCATAATGGGAGATAAAAGATACATTAACGGTATTAGCAATAAAAATATAACATTAGTTGTAAGAAAAATAGACAAAAAGAAGATTATTAAGCAAAAGATACTATTTGATAAAATCCAAGCGCCTGTTGAAAAGGGCCAAAGGATTGGATGTATGTTGATAAAGCTAAACAAGAAAACAATAGCTGAAACAAGTATAATTGCAAGTGAGAATGTTAATAAAATCAGTAGATTCAGATGGTTTGTGAGTCAGCTATAATAATTTTTTGTAAGATAATTTCTCTTTTTGCCATTCACATGCTTTTTTGTATAAAGGAAAGTTTTTCTCAAGTTTTCTAAATTCTTTAGGGTGTCTTTGTATCCTGCCATTAACTATCCTTTGCTTGAATACTTCATGCAGCATTTCGTGATAAACCAGATAGTTGATATAGTATGTGGGAACTTTTTTGGTATCCAGAAGCCGATTAATTCTTATAAGGTTTTTTTCTAATCCTGTATCTTTCCATGTTCCCATAAGTCTTTTATTAGATTTATGCGACCATGTGATATGAATATTCAAGCTGCTGCTAAAATATTTGATATTTAGATTGTTGTAGATTTCCCCAAGATCAAATACCTTACCAACTGGATCCAGCAGAATTCTGCAAGCTTTTTGTTTGTGCACTATTCTATGCTGATTTTGGGTTATAAAATTCCTTATTATTTTCCTGCATGCAGTGCGTGTGCTTTTTCTTGTGAAGCTGGTGTATGTCTTAAGTATTGCATCAAGAACATGTTCAGGGGCGTTTTTAAATATATTATGTAGCCGGATAGTATGTTTATTAAAGTTTCTCTTACAGCTAATCATAACTGTAGAGTTATTTGTATAAAGAATTGTTATTCGACTATTCAAGATTTTAATTTTTTGTTCTTCTCATCAGGTATTTGCAGTCCTATTTTATCAGCAATCTCATAAAACTCTTTATTATTTATCTCATCAAGTGTTTTTCTGCGCTTTTTAAGGCATTCATTAAACTTTATCGACTTTTCCTGCATTGTTTTATGTGTGTCTTCAGAACCTCCTATCAGATAGAAATTGAACCCCTTTGTAAAGCGCTTATGTTCATCTTTATTATCAAGTCCCAAACCAAGCAGTATTTTTCTCCAGTTTTTCTCCCTAGCCATGTTCCCTCCATATCTTTACAGTATTAAAAACGATTATATTTAACACTTTTTTAGGCTATAACTCAAGGAAAAATTTTCTTGCCCTCAAAAGAGAATGTTGCTATTATTCCTCTAAATTAAAACAAAAGGAGTGGAAAAATGAGCGAAGCAAATCTATTTAAAATTACACAGAACCAATTAGATGAAGCTGCTGAAAAACTAAATCTTGATAAGGCTACTCATGAACTTCTTCGGTGGCCTCAACGGGAATTCACATTCACTCTTCCGGTAAAAATAGATGATGGGACTACCAAGATCTTTCATGGATTCAGGATTCAATATAACTCGGCTCTTGGACCGACAAAGGGAGGAGTGCGTTGGCATCCTGAAGAAACTATAGATACTGTACGCGCTCTGGCTGCGTGGATGACATGGAAATGCGCTCTTGTAAATATTCCTCTTGGAGGAGGCAAGGGTGGTATAATTTGCAATCCTCAAAAAATGTCTGAGCGGGAAAAGGAGTGTTTGGCTAGGGCTTATATCAGGGCTATTGCCTCTCACATTGGTGTTCACAAGGACGTACCTGCTCCTGATGTTTACACAACACCGCAGATTATGGCCTGGATGATGGATGAATACGAGGCTATAGTTGGGGAATCTCATCCTGGTATGATCACAGGCAAGCCGCTATCCTTGGGAGGCAGCGAAGGACGCGGAGACGCAACAGCTCGCGGAGGTGTTTTCACTGTAAGAGAAGCATGCAAAACTCTTGGTGTTAATTCTAAAGGGACCTTTGCAATTCAGGGCTTTGGAAATGCGGGACAATTCGCAGCACTGCTTCATCCGGAAATACTAGAAGGAGGAAAACTTATTGCAGTATCCGACTCAAAGGGAGGAATATATAAGGAATCAGGAATTAACCCCAGGGATATAGTAGATTATAAATTAAAAACGGGAAGTGTAGCCAACTTTCCCGGAACAAGTCCTATCAGCAATAAAGAGATTATTGAACTTGATGTTGATGTCTTTTATCCTGCAGCTCTGGAAAATGTCATTACTGAGAAAAATGCGCAGAATGTTAAAGCCAGAATAATCTGCGAGCTTGCAAACGGGCCTACAACTCCTGAAGCAGACGCAATACTTTATGCAAAAGGCATTCACATTATACCGGACTTTCTTGCTAATGCCGGGGGAGTGACTGTCAGCTATTTTGAACAGGTTCAAAATACATATAACTATTACTGGACACTGGAGGATGTGCATAAGCAGCTGGATGACAAAATGACCACTGCTTATCATTCAGTATATAAAATGCATAAGGAAAAGAATGTTCATATGCGCTTGGCTGCATATATGATTGCTGTTTCTCGCGTTGCCGAAGCAGTAAAACTTAGAGGCTGGGTATCGTAAGGTTTTATGCCAAAAAGAACTGATATTCATGCGAATATGTAATGGGTATTGCAAATAAGGAAGCAGTGCAAATAGGGAGTAAAGACATGTTAAAAGCAAAAGTATATGTAAGTCTAAAGAAGACAGTAGTTGATCCGCAAGGTTTAGCAGTAAAGAATGCGTTAAAGTCGCTTAATTACGAGCAGGAGGTAGAAGAGGTTCGTGTCGGCAAACTAATAGATATTAAGTTGAATATGTCTGATAGGGAAAAAGCGGAGAAAATAATCGACCGGATGTGCAAAAAACTTCTTTCCAACCCTACCATTGAAGAATATAATTTTACTTTAGAAAAAGCAGAAGAATAAAAGGAATAAAATCCATGAGATTTGGAGTTGTTGTATTCCCGGGATCTAACTGTGATCATGATTGCTTTTACGTCTTAGGCAATGTGCTGAAGCAAGATGTTAAGTATATCTGGCATAAAGAGGCAGAAGTAAAAGGCGTAGATTGCATTGTTCTTCCCGGTGGATTTAGTTATGGAGATTATTTGAGAACAGGCGCAATTGCGCGATTTTCTCCGGTAATGCAAAGTATTATTAATTTTGCTAATAAAGGAGGACTGGTTATTGGTATATGCAATGGTTTTCAAATACTCTTGGAAGCAGGTCTCCTGCCTGGAGCAATGCTGCGTAATAAGAATGTGCACTTTATTTGCAAACATGTTCATATAAAACTATTAAATAATAACACTCCATTTACAAATTTGTATAAAAAAGACGAAGTCCTGAAAATACCAATTGCCCATAATGAGGGAAATTACTATATTAACGAAAATGGGTTGAAAACCCTCAAAGAGAACAATCAGATAGTATTTCAGTATTGTACCAATCCGAACGGGGCAGTGGATGATATAGCAGGCATTATAAACAAAGAAGGAAACGTGCTTGGCATGATGCCTCATCCGGAAAGAAGTTCCGAAAAAGAACTCGGTTCACAGGATGGGTTGTTTATATTTAAGTCAATAGTTGAGTGGGTGGAAAGAGGAAAAATTGGACACAAAAGAATATGAAAATATCATTGCGAGAAGTCCCGAACTCCGAACGCTTTCGGGGAGAATGACAGACGAGATTGCCACGGGACTTTGTCTCTCGCAATGACAGAAGGAACATTTTAATATGAAAAATAATTCACTTAAAAATTATGCATTTATAGATAGTCAGAATTTGCATTTAGGTATTCAAAGCTTAGGATGGAGATTGGACTATCGCAAGTTTAGAGTCTATCTTAAAGAAAAATATCAAATTGGTGTCGCTTATTTGTTCATTGGTTATTTACCTGCAAATCAAGATCTCTATTCCGCTCTCCAATCCGCTGGTTATGTCTTAATTTTCAAGCCAACATTGCCTGATAAAAATGGTGAAATAAAAGGCAATATTGATGCTGATTTAGTTTTGCAAGCGATGATTGACTATAAAAAATATAACAAAGCAATTATTGTAACAAGCGACGGTGATTTTTATTCTTTGGTAAAATATCTTTATAAAAACAAAAAGCTCAAATGCGTAATGAGTCCTTATGTTAAAACTTGTTCAGTTTTGTTAAAAAAGACAGCTAGAGAGAGGATAGTTTTTATGGATAATCTGAAGAAAAAACTGGAGTACAAAGGAAAACACCGCTAAGGGACAGAACCCTCAGAGGTGCTTTCTATATGTATTCTGTTATAAGAATAACATATTTTAAATAATTGTCAATAACAAATGTCAAAACGAAAGAAGAAATTCTATGATTACTCATGAAACGTACAGATCACTTGGATTAACTGACAAAGAATATCAGAAGATATTGAGTCTTCTGAAGAGAGAGCCTACAATTACTGAGCTTGCAATGTTTGCTGCGGAATGGTCAGAGCATTGCGGGTATGTGAGTTCCCGCAATCTGCTTAAAATTCTGCCTAAAACAGGGAAATATAAAACTTTGATAGGCGAGGATTCGGGAGGGATCATTGTTGATGATCTTGCCATTATTTTCAAGATGGAAAGCCATAATCATCCTTCGCAGGTTGAGCCAAAGCAAGGGGCGGCTACAGGAGTAGGGGGGATTATAAGGGACATATTCACTGCTGGCGCAAGACCTATTGCGAGTTTGAATTCTCTGAGGTTTGGTCCTCTTTCAGAAGCGTATAACAAGCATCTTCTTCAGGGAGTAGTGGACGGCATACAGTTTTATGGGAATTGTTTGGGAGTGCCTACAGTTGGAGGGGAAATATATTTTGATGAAAGTTATAATGGGAATTGCCTCGTTAATGCAATGAGTATCGGGATAGCAAAGAAGGACAAGCTGGCAAGAGCATGCGCTTTTGGAGAGGGCAACTCTATTATGTATGTTGGAGCCAGTACGGGAAGGGATGGTATTGGAGGATGCAGTGTTCTTGCCTCTCATGAATTCAAAGAGGGAGACGCAAAAAGACCAACTGTTCAAATTGGAGACCCCTTTATGGAAAAATGCCTGATTGAGGCAACACTGGAAATTCTTTCTACGAGTTATGTTTTAGGAATTAAGGACATGGGCGCAGCAGGTCTTACATGCGC
>JAGMBN010000073.1 GCA_023129655.1 bacterium
TAAAGGTAGGAAAGAGAAAATTTGTAAAAATAAAACCAAATGTCAGGTGAGAAAAAAATATCGGATTTAATATAAAACGTGCAGATGTTACCTGTTAGTCATATATTTTCCACCAAACTACAAAATTCTTGCTATTATTTTTGACTATGGTAGAATCTATATGAATTCTAATTGGAGGTTTTTATATGGTAATAAAGAGATATTTGGAAAAAGCAGTCAGTAATGACCTGCAAGAGAAAATGGTATTTGTTGGAGGCCCGAGACAGGTAGGGAAAACTACTTTGGCTTTGAGTGTTGGAAATAAATTTTATTCTAATAAATATGCATATCTTAATTGGGATAATAGGGATGATAGAAAAACTATTTTAAACTCCAGCTTAAGAGCGGATAAAAAATTAATTATTTTTGATGAAATTCATAAGTATAGGGATTGGAAGAATTATCTAAAGGGAGAATACGACAAGTATAAAGACAGGTTTAGGATAATTGTAACAGGAAGCGCGCGGCTTGATCTTTACAAAAAGGGAGGCGATTCTTTATTGGGAAGATATTACTACTACAGATTAAATCCATTTTCATTAAATGAGCTTTTAGGCAAGAGTGAGAAAGTGAATGTATTTAAAGAGCTTGAATTTCCCAGCGCCAAAAAAGAGGATAAGGAAGCATTTGATATGCTTTTGAAATTTGGCGGATTCCCCGAAATAATTATTAAACAGAGCGAGAAAACATTAAGACGTTGGCATAATCAAAGAGTAGATAGATTAATCAAAGAAGATATAAGGGATATAGAGAATGTTAGGGATTTGTCTGCATTGCAAATTCTAGTGGAAATTCTTCCTGAAAGAGTAGGCTCTTTGTTATCATTGAATTCACTGAGAGAAGATTTAAGAGTAACTCATAAAACAATATCCTTCTGGGTAGACATACTGGAAAGGTTTTACTACCACTTTAGAATTTATTCATTTAGAAGCAGCAAAATAAAATCACTAAGAAAAGAATCAAAAATTTATTTATGGGACTGGTCAGAATTAAAAGATGAAGGACCAAAATTTGAAAATATAATAGCATCTCATCTTTTAAAATTTTGCCATTTTCTGGTTGATTCCGAAGGATACAAAGCAAATCTTTATTATTTAAGAGATATTGAGAAAAGAGAAGTAGATTTTCTAGTGACTATTGATGAGAAACCATGGTTTTCTGTAGAGGCAAAGACGTCATTTAAAAAAATTCCAACTTCTCTGAAATATTTTAGAGATAGATTGAAAATTCCATTTGTTTATGAAGTAGTAAATGACAATGACATAGACTTTTTGAAAGATGATATTAGAGTTATTAGTGCCAATAAGTTTTTAAGAGGCCTAATTTGAAAAAAAACTAGTTCGCTGGATAATTTTTGCTGAGTTTAAGGTTTTTCATATGGATGTATTCAGGACACAAAAAATCAAGAATAAGCTCTTTTAGAATACGAATCATAAAACAAATTTCTTGCGTATTATGAACAATACCCCAAAATTTCATTAACAATGTGATTTGACAAAAAATTAGAATTTACGTATTATGCTAACCATGGGGAAAGTTCAAAAAGAAGTAGTAAATGAAACAAAACAAATCGTAGAGCAGCTAGAAAAAATGAAAATTGTTCTCAACACAGTAAAAGTTGAAAAAGAAGTAACAAATGAGACAAAGCAAATCGCGAAGCAGTTGGAAGAAACAAAAATTGCTCTCGATAAAAAAGTAAAGCAACTAGAGATTCTGCACAGAATTGGGGAGGCGCTTACTCTTCAGCTGGATATACAAAAGTTACTAGTATCCATTATTAGGTTAATCTCCCAAAAAACTTTAACAGAAAAAATATCTATTATGCTTATTGACAAAAGAACAAAACAACTGCGAATAAGAGCTGCAAAGGGTTTGACTAAAACAAAGATTAAAACTGTTAAGTTCAAAATTGGAGAAGGCGTTGCTGGCTGGGTTGCAAGAGAAGGGAAACCTGTTCTTATAAAGAATGTGCTCAGAGCCTCCAAATTTAAAAATATTATGAATAGAAAAGAAAAAAGGCAGCTCATATGTGTGCCTCTGAAAGTCAGGGCAAAAACAATAGGTGTAATAAATGTTGAAGAAAAGGCTGGCGGACTTGCCGTTACAAGGGACGACCTGACAATACTTAGCACTATAGGTTATGAAGCTGCTATAGCTGTAAGTAATGCTCTTCTTTTTGATGAACTTCAACAGAGTTACTTTAATACAATAACCGCTTTAGTTAGGGCCATGGAGGCAAAGGAGCCATATACACAAGGTCATTCAGATAGAGTTAAAAAATACGCCTTGGCTATAGCCAGAGAAGTGAATTTATCTAATGAAAATATAGAATTAATAAAACGGTTTGGCGCTTTACATGACATTGGGAAAATAGGAATCCCAATAAGAATACTAAATAAGCCGGGTAAACTGACTAATGAAGAATGGAAGATCATTAAAAGCCATCCGCGTATTGGAGTAACAATAATTGAAACTATAGATTTTATGAAATTGGCAAAACCAATTATTCTGAGCCATCACGAGCGGCATGATGGGAAAGGATATCCAATGAGGCTACGGGATAAAAAGATCCCATTGCTTGCTAAAATATTCAGCATTGCGGACGCGTATGACGCAATGTTATCCGACAGGCCATATAGAAAGGCGTTTAATAAAGAATACGCTTTGGCTGAATTAGCGCGTGGCGCAGGTACGCAATTTGATCCCCGTTTTGTTAGAGCGGCAATTAGGGCTTTCAAGAAGCTAAAGGAATGAAGCGTTATTATGCGAAGCATTGCTTCAGAAATCCTGCAGTAGCCGGGCAATTCTATCCTGCCTCAAAAAAGCAGCTCGTTTGCGAAATAGAAAAATACATTAATAAAAAAACATCAAAAGAAAAAATTCTGGGTATTGTTTCGCCTCATGCAGGTTACATTTATTCAGGAGAAACCGCAGCACTCGCACTATCAAAAGCAGAACTGCCGGATAATATAATCATCCTGGGCCCTAATCATACCGGAGCTGGCGCAAAATTTTCCATAATGGCTCATGGCATGTGGAATACACCTATGGGGAATGTCAATATTAACGGCGAACTTGCAGAAATAATATTGGATAAAACCTGTTTGGTAAAAGAGGGTGAAGAAGCGCAGATTTACGAACATTCAATAGAGGTTCAGCTCCCTATTATTCAATATCTTAAGAGTAATTTTAGATTTGTCCCAATTGTGGTTTCATATGGTGATATTAAACAGTATCAGGAGATTGGGTCCGCAATTGCAAGCGCAATAGAGGATTTTGAGGAGGAAGCGCTTATTATAGCCAGTTCTGATATGACGCATTATGAATCGTCTGAAACCGCAAAGACCAAAGATGATCTGGCCATTGAATCCATATTAGCCTTGGATGAGGCAGGGCTTTTTAACAGGGTCCAGAAATATAATATTTCTATGTGTGGCTGTGGACCTGTGTGCATTATGCTTGCAGCGTGCAAGAAGCTGGGCGCAAAGTATGCAAAGCTGGTAAAATATACTAATAGCGGAGAGGTAACAGGAGATTTTGCTCAGGTAGTTGGTTATGCAGGAATAACTATAAAGTGAAATATCCTATTCGCATCTTCTATCTCATAACAGAATTGGATATTGGCGGCGCGGAAAACATGCTTTTTGCACTGGCGCAGCGCATTGATAAAAACAAGTTCATTCCGGAGGTCGGCTGCTTAAAAGGGAAAGGCATGGTTGGAAAGAAACTGGAAGCTCTTGGAATAAAGGTAAAATACTTTCATATTGAAAAACTATGGCATATATATAAACTCGCTAACATTGTTTCCTTTTTGAGACAGGGGCGCTTTGATATTCTTCATTCCTATCTTTTTCATGCAAATATCATAGGAAGAATTTGTGGGAAACTCGCTGGTATCCTGATCATTGTTTCATCAATCCGTGTGTGCGAGAGGGAGAAACTGTATCATTTGTGGATGGATAGAATCACGAACTGGATGGTAGATATTGAGATATGCGTGTCAAAAGAAGTTAAAAACTTCACAATAGAAAAAGCCAACATACCAGAGCATAAACTTGAGGTTGTTGAGAATGGAATTCCTGATTCATTCCTCAATGCAGTTACATCGCATAGAAATAAAAAGGCTCATTCGCTCGTTATTGGCACTGTTGCCAGATTGTCTGAACAGAAGGGAATAAAATATCTCTTGCATGCGGCAAAAAGAGTGATTAATAAATTCCCTGATATTACATTTATCATAGCAGGAAATGGCTCGCAGAGAGAAAAGCTTGGTGATTTATCAATTGAGCTTGGCATCTCGGATAAAGTTAAATTCCCGGGTTTTAGAAATGATATTCCAGAACTATTATTTGTTATAGATATTTTTGTTCTGCCTTCTTTGTGGGAAGGAATGCCGAATGTGCTATTAGAAGCTATGGCAGCAGGGAAACCTGTTATTGCAACTGATACAGGAGGGTCAAAAGACATTATAGACAGCAGCATAAATGGCATACTGGTGGAGCCTGGAAATTCAGAAGCGCTTGCTGAAGCTATTCTAAAACTCTTAGAAGATCCTGCGCAAAGACAAAGATTGGGAGAATCTGCAAAGCAAACAGTTAAAGAAAGATTTCCTATTGATAAAATGATTTCCAAGACAGAACAAGTTTATGCTCAATTAATCAAGCAAAGAGATGCCAATTTCGTCATGTAATACACAAATGATAATGTCCTATTTGGCACATTTCTAAATGTGCTTGACACCATGTTGTCTTTTTACAACGTGTATGCTAACATTCGCAATATAATTTAAATATGTATAAGGAGTGCAAAATTGAGCAAACCTAAATTGAACAAATTTAATAAAACATTAGCTATCTGGCTTGTGCTTGGAATAATAGTAATTTTCTTTGTCCAGTTCTCGCAAATGCATGGCAAGAGCACAAAAAAGATTGTATACAGCCAATTTATAGCAGATATTAATGCTGGCAGTGTGCAAAATGTTGAAATAGCGGGTAAAAATATTTCAGGACAATACGTTAATGGAGGTAAGTTTACAACATACGCAATAGAAAATCCTGATTTATGGAAATTCCTAAAGGAGCATAATGTTGAGGCAAAAGGGAAACCGGAAACAAGTTTATGGCAGCAGCTAATAGTAGGCACAATCCCATTTTTGTTATTTATAGGCTTTATGTGGTTCTTTGTATTTAGACAGATGCAGGCTGGCGGCAAGCAAGCATTTTCCTTTGGCAAGAGCAGAGCCAGGATGATAAAGGAAGATAGACCTAAAATAACCTTTAAGGATGTAGCAGGTATAGATGAAGCAAAAGAGGAGCTGCAGGAGATAATAGAATTTCTAAAGACCCCAAAGAAATTTCAGAAATTAGGTGGTAAGTTACCAAAAGGGGTATTATTGATGGGGCATCCAGGCACAGGAAAGACGCTCCTGGCAAAGGCAGTTGCAGGAGAAGCAAAATGCGCTTTTTTCAGTATAAGCGGTTCTGATTTTGTAGAAATGTTTGTAGGAGTTGGGGCATCGCGTGTGCGAGACTTATTTGAGCAGGGGAAAAGGAATAGTCCGTGTTTGATTTTCATAGATGAGATTGACGCAGTAGGCAGACAGCGCTTTGCTGGTCTTGGCGGCGGACATGACGAAAGAGAACAGACCTTAAATGCTTTACTTGTTGAAATGGACGGATTTAATACAAAAGAGGGTATTATCTTAATTGCCGCAACAAATCGGCCTGATGTGCTTGATCCGGCGCTTCTGAGACCGGGCAGATTTGATAGAGTTATTATGGTTGAGATGCCGGATATCAAAGGCAGAATGGGCATATTGAAAGTTCATACAAAGAACCTTGTGCTTGGTAAAGATGTTGCTCTTAATGTTGTTGCAAGGGGAACTCCAGGTATGTCAGGCGCAGATCTGGAGAATCTATGTAACGAATCTGCGATTGTTGCATCAAGAAAGAATAAAAACAAGATTGGAATGGTTGATTTTGAGGAAGCAAGAGATAAAGTAATGATGGGAATAGAGCGAAAAAGCCTTGTTATTAGTGATGAGGAAAAGAAGATTATTGCCTATCATGAAGCTGGACATACATTGGTTCAGTATTATTTGCCTGACGCAGATCCCATTCACAAAGTTTCAATTATTCCAAGAGGAA
>JAGMBN010000074.1 GCA_023129655.1 bacterium
CTATGCAATTGCTTTTGCAGGATCAGTAGAGTGCCTTCGGGTAACACCATGGACCAGCTCGCGCACAACGCCGGAAATCCTGCGGCTTGGGGTTGAGGCAAGCCCTGGGTCAAGCTGTCTGCCTTTCAAAGCGCACACAGGGCACTTTATAAAGGCTGCGCTTGACGGCGTGGAATATGGAGTGATGGCAAACAGTGCAGGTACATGCCGTCTCCGCTACTACCGGGACATGCAGCAGCAAATCCTCAGGGAGCGGGAACTTAATCTCTTCATCTTTGGTTTTGGCTATGACGGGATCAAGCCGCCTTTGATACGACATTTTGATCCAGATTTGATGCCGTTCCTGAGATGTTGTGCACGTACACCACTAAAAATTAAAACTATTGATCTGATTGAAAGACTGGCATGGCGAACGCGAGCATTGGAACGTCAAACCGGCGATACGACGCGTGTGGAGAATAAGTGTCTGAAAGATCTGGAAAATGCAGGAACTGTCCCGGAAATTTGGAAACTAAAAAAAAAGATTCCGGCAAGATTTGATAAGATATGTATTGATACGGACAGAAGACCGCTAAGAGTCGCTCTGGTTGGTGAGGCATCTGTCCTGCGTGACGATTATTTGAACCACAACATGATGGAAACGCTTGGTAACATGGGAGTTCATGTGCGAAATTTTTTTCTGATGGGCGAGGAGTTGGACAACATCTTTCATCTGGGACTCTGGCGAAAACATTCGCGAAGAGCTATGATGAAGACGGCGCGGCCATATTTGAAGTGTCTTGTTGGCGGACACGCTCTTGATTCTGTTGCGCATACCATCCGTTGCGCTAAAGATGGATATGACGGAGTAGTGCATATCTGTCCGACAGGCTGTATGCCGGAGATCAGCATCAGACCGATTCTTCAGAAAGTGAGCGCAGATTTCGGCATTCCTGTCCTCAAATGTTCGTTTGATGAACATACCAGCCATGTCGGCGTTGTCACGCGTCTGGAAGCATTTGTAGATATCCTGCTGGACAGAAGGAAAAAGAAATAAAAATGATAAAGACAACAGGTTATCTTGGAATTGACGTAGGATCCATTAGCACGAATCTGGTTCTTGCTGATTCAGATGGTGAAATATTATTAAAAATGTACACACGAGCTGATGGAAACCCAATAAAGTCCGTACAGCAATCGCTCATGAAAATGGGTGATTTACTGCCAAAGGATTTTCTTATCGCCGGTGTATGCACAACAGGCAGCGGGAGGTCACTTATCGGAGCAGTAGTTGGGGCAGACGTAGTTAAGAATGAGATCAGCGCGCATGCCCACGCAGCCTGCCACCTATATCCCAATGTCCGAACGATCTTTGAGATCGGAGGACAAGACAGCAAAGTAACGATCATACGGGATGGAATTTTAGTGGATTTTGCAATGAATCTTGTATGCGCTGCAGGCACGGGCAGTTTCCTTGATTCACAGGCAAGAAGGCTCAACATTTCAATCCAGGAATTAAGCAGAACTGCCTTGCTTTCCAATAATCCAACGACTATCGCAGGGCGCTGTACAGTTTTTGCCGAGTCCGATATGATCCACAAGCAACAGACCGGCCATAGCCAGAATGATATCGTCATGGGTCTATGCTACGCTATGGCTCGCAATTTCCTCAGCAACGTGTGCACAGGAAAAGAGATTCAGGAGCCTATCGTATTTCAGGGCGGAGTAAGCGAAAACATGGGAATCCGCCGCGCATTCAAAGAAATCCTAAAAAAAGACCTGATCATTCCACGATACAATATGGTTATGGGAGCATATGGGGCTGCCTTGATAGCCCTGAATGCCGATATCAAAAAGTCCAGCTTTCGTGGCTATGAAATTTGCAGGCGGGAAATTGCCACGAAAAGTTTTTATTGTGGAGACTGCCCGAACAACTGCGAAGTTATAGAACTGGTTGACTCTAACGAGATTATCGGCAGGAGCGGAGGACGCTGCCGAAAATGGGAAGGTACCACTGAAAGCAGAGAAAACGTTCAACTTTCTTAGATAATTAATGATTTGATGCGATTCTATTCTGCAATGCTTTTGCGGTAAAAAACACGCTCATTCCAACAATAACTGCTAATATCGGCGCAATAATAAGAGAACCAAGCAGCCATTCCCACAACCTGTCATGGAATTGTTTGAAGATAACATCCATGGAAACATCGGTTAACCAGCGACCGTGCCGCATATAGTACCCAAGCTCAATACATGCCACCGGAACAAAAGGCGGTATACATAAATTCTGTATAGCCAGCGCCATAATCTTATTCAGACGCAGTCGTATTGTTACATAGATAATTGCCAATGTATGAGTAGAGATAAGCGGTAATGTTCCAAGAAAAATTCCAACACCTGCAGACAAACCTAATCCAACAGGACTTGCATTTTCTTTTAGTAATATTTTTAATAATTTAATAGGACGATATGTCATCATGCGCCTGTGTTTTCCTCTGTTTCCTGCGGCTTTTCCCACTGGAAATAAGCATATCCCACATAGAGCCTGAATATCCGAGTTTATGAAGAAACTGTAAACTGGTATCCATGACATCAGGAGGAAAAATACAATGCCTAACGCCGGAAAATGCTTTGGTTAATGTCTCCTCCAGCCACTGTTTATCAATGTTTGGAGAAATGTAGTAAACCGGTTCCAGCAAATCCTGACTGCCGGAAAGAATACCTTCTATGCGCGCTATGCGCTCAAGACCTGTGCCGGGGAGAATTCGTATGCCCATAAAAATAAAAGATACTGTTTTTTTTAGGTTTTTGATATTTTCTATTCCTTCCAGCACTGTTTTTCGTGTCTCGCCCGGACAGCCGAACATATAATAATGCGCTGTGGCAATACCTGAACGAACAAAGGAGTCGTTGCACTCAATAATATCCCTGAATAAAAATGACTTGCCAAGTTTACGAAGCGTTGTATTAGTGGATGCATCAGACCCAAGCTCTGCTGCTTTCAAACCGGTCTGTTTCATCAGCGCCATAATCTCATCATCCAGCTTTTCAGGCTTGAAGAACGCAGTCCATGGAGTAGATATGCCTCTTTTTGCCATTTCACGAACTACGTTCAGATAATGCTTCTGGTCATCATTAAAAACCGAATCTGTAAAGAAAATATATTTTGCCTTGTGCGTATCGGTCAGTATTTGAATATCATCAACTACAGCCCTCGGATCTCTGCAGCGAATACTGCTGCCTTCCAAAAGAGGATACGAACAATACACGCAATTATGCGTACAGCCGCGCTTTGTTTGTACAGATCCGATATTTCCTGTTTTTAGATAAAAACCTATGATATCAGGGTCATAATACGCAGATGGAATTCCTTTCCCGCTCAGCTTAGACGCAGCACGTATACAGCATTTCTCAGGATAGATGCCCTTTTCAGCATTGGAAACAAATTCAACCATTGATCTCTCACCTTCTCCAACAATTCCATAATCAGCGCCAACCTCACGCAGGATTACCTCCGGCATAATGGAAAAACCTGAACCGCCAAGTACAACGGGCGCATCAGTTTCACAGCGGATTTCTTTAACAATATTCTTAACAACATCTATGTATCTCTGTTCATTTAATAGATTTACATTGTCAATATTACGGATTGATACGCCGATAATATCAGGACTTGTTTCTTTAATCGTATCTCTAAGTGCGCTTATTGACTGATTATTTTGAAGAAAGTCAAATTGACATACTTTATTCCCCGCATTACTCAGAGCAGCTGCAACCATACTCAAGCCAAGCGGATAAATAGGATATGGAGTGTTGGCAATATTGGAAGCAATCAGTAGAATTTTCATAACCACGCGCGATTAGCATTTAATACGGTTTTTTTATAAGTTCCATCTTTTTTCTCTTTTTTGATAACTTCAATAAACAGTTTTGCCATCTTCATTTCCTTGCCGCAGTCTTTATAGAACGTTTCCCATGCATAATGATACATGCTTTGCAATGCGTCTACAGTCATTTTTGCCGGTTTGAACACAACCTCCCCTGTTGTGTACTGAATCCAGTTGTTATGAAGGATTCTATTCTCTTTTTCCAATTGATTTCTGATCGGCGTGTGAAGAAATGGAGTAAGAATGGTAAATTCGGCAAGATCAAGATTTATCTCAAGAAGAAAATCAACTAATCGCTTTATATAATCTTCGTCATGGTAATCCAAGCCGAGAAGAATAGTTCCTTCAACTCCAATACCGCGTTCCTGCAGCCGTTTAACTCTTCTGCGAATATGATCCGAGGTATCTATTATTGCCTGATATACATACCAGCATCCGGCTTTAGCAGCCAGATCCAATATTTCGTCATCATCCTTTATAGGATGAGATATCCACTTCTTCTTCAATGGAGCAATTGCCTTAAACAATTCCTTTTCCCATTCATCGTTCTGCGCCAAAGAATTGTCAACGAAAAACAACCTGTTATTGTCAATGCTTTCCAGCTCTTTCACAACTGCATCAATAGGACGAGGTCTGAATTTACGCCCTCCCAAATATGGCGTGCAACAGGGAAAACAATCAAATCGGCATCCTCTGGACGCATGTATCAGATCAACCATCTGCACACCGCGGAAATTATATAGTTCACGTTTAAGAATACTGCGTCTGGCAGTGCCGACCAGATTCATATCAGGAAAATCGTGGAAAAAGTCATACATCTTTTCAAGATGACCCCTTTTAAAATCCGCAATGACTTTATCAAACCTGCCTTCAGCTTCTCCAAGAAAAACACTATCAGCATGAGACATTGTCTCTTCTGCATGAAGCATTGTTGCAATGCCGCCAAACACTACCTTTTTCCCATGAGCCCGATACCAATCGGCAATCTCCCATGCGCGCGGCATCTGACATGTCAGCATAACTGAGAGCACAATTAAGTCTGCATCTTCATGAAAGTCAAGCTCCTCAACATTCTCATCACAAAAAGAGATTTCAACATCATCACTTACTGCTGCAGCAAAACACACCGGACCATGAGGCGGTAAATTAAATTCCGTCTGATCCATCAGTTTCGGCCATGTGGGATATATTAGTTTTATTTTCATGTTAAAATAACCTTAGTGCATTCTATAATATGCTCCCCTGCCTTTTCCAGCAAGCTCAATTATATCGGTATCTATGAGTTTTGAAATTTCTTTCAGCATTGCTTGTCGTGATATGTTAAAATTTGCTCTTAATTCTTTATTAGTAATCTTGCCTTTCACTTTAATCCTTTCTAAAATTTCTATCTGTCTTGATGTTAATTCTAATTGTTCAGCACTATTCACTTTTGGTAAAAAATCAAGTTTAACGATAACCTCTTTTACTTTATTCGTTGAATACAAAACACCATCAGTGAAATATTCAAGCCACTTTGTAATATCTCCTTTGCTTTTTTGGACTGTTTTTAATGCAGCATAATATGAGTATCTGTCTGTATCATAGTAATCATCAAGCGCAAAAAATCTTCTATGATCAAAGCCTGTTTTGTAAAAAACAAGAGATGCTAACAACCTTGCTGTTCTACCATTGCCGTCAATAAACGGATGAATTCTAGCTACTTCATAGTGTGCAATCCCAGCTAAAATAACAGGTTGAATACTGCTTGTTTTAGTAGCATTCAACCAATCCAAGAATTCTTTTACTAAACGAGGAACATCCCTGGTACGAGGAGGCATATATTCCACAACTTCCCTAAATTGTGTTCCATCAAATATTCTTCTTCCTACAAAAACTTGTCTATTTCTAAAAACACCGCAATCCTCAGAATTCTCAAGAGTTCCATTGGTAATTGTTTTATGGATATTTAAAAATAGCTTAACATCTATCGCCTTTTTACCTGCGTATTCAGGTATAGCATCTAATGCATGAAGATAATTTAGAACCTCCTGTTTATCCTTGACTAAGCCAATAATCTGCTTATTTTCTGACAGCATGCCTACCTGCTCAAGTGTTAACCTGTTTCCCTCAATACTTGTAGAAGAATGAGCATTATGAAGGCGAGCCTCTTTTTTTAACTTTAGCTCCCACTTAGGAATTAGTCTGGAATGTTCAATAATCTCTTTTCCAGCCGCAATTTGGGAGATATTATTAAGTATCTTATCTGTTATTGTATATTTTGGTTTAAATATCATGTATTGATTATACTAAATGACAACCTAAATGACAACC
>JAGMBN010000075.1 GCA_023129655.1 bacterium
GCAACAGCTTTAGCAGCTATGACATGCATCAGTGGCCCTCCCTGAATACCTGGAAAAATCATTTTGTCTATTTGTTTTGCATATTTTTCCTTGCAGAGAATCATACCTCCGCGCGGCCCTCTTAATGTTTTATGTGTAGTGGTAGTAACAAAATCAGCGTATGGAATAGGGCTTGGATAAATTTTTGCCGCAACAAGTCCTGCAAAATGAGCCATATCCACCATAAGATATGCATTTACTTTATCTGCGATCTTTCTGAATGCTGCGAAATCTATTATGCGAGGATAAGCGCTGGCGCCTGCAATTATCAATTTAGGTTTCTCTTCAATAGCTAATTTTTCTACATATTCATAGTCTATGGTTTCTGTTTTCTTACTCACTCCGTAAGAGATAATATTAAAATATTTCCCTGAAAAGTTTACCGGACTGCCGTGTGTTAAATGTCCGCCATGGCTTAAATCCATACCTAGAATTGTATCTCCAATATCCAGCATGGAAAAATAAACCGCCATATTTGCCTGTGAACCGGAATGCGGTTGCACATTTGCATGTTCAACTCCAAAAATCTCTTTTGCTCTCTTTATTGCCAAGTCTTCAACAACATCAACAAATTCGCATCCACCATAGTATCTTTTGCGAGGATAGCCTTCTGCATATTTATTGGTCATTACCGAGCTCTGAGCCTCAAGCACGGCATCGCTCACGAAATTCTCTGATGCAATAAGCTCAAGAGTTGAAGATTGTCTTTTTGTCTCATTATAGATTGCTTTTGCTACTTCAGGATCAGTTGTTTTTAAATTACTCATATTACTTTTTGTAGGGGTCGGATAAATCCGACCCAAAACTCATGTATTTGCTTTCAATTTCTTTAATTTTTTTTATTCTTTGCTTATGACGAGGCGCATTACTGAATTTTGTCCGAAGCCATACTTTGACTATCTCCTTTGCCAGTTCTTCTTCAACTACTCGTCCGCCAATTGCCAGAACGTTTGCATCATTATGCTCTCTGCTCATTTTTGCAGTAAATACATCATTACACAAAGCCGCCCTGATGCCCGGAACCTTATTGGCTGACATAGACATACCCAAACCTGTTCCACATATCAATACGCCTTTTTTATATTTACCCACTCTTACCGCTTCAGCCAGCGCTAATGCAAAATCTGGATAGTCAACGGCTTTTTCAGATGATGCGCCAAGATCAGCATACTCATAACCCAAGTCTTTCAGAAAGGGTTTGAGAATTTCTTTTAAGTGCCATCCACCGTGATCAACAGCTATTGCGATTGTATCTTTGTTATTCAATTTTCTTTATAATCTTTCTTAAACATTTCTCTATTTCTTCCAAGCAATATTTATATGCGCCGTAGGATAATCCAATAGGGTCTGCTACATCAGAATTCTTATCCTCTATTTCGGCAAATTCTTTAAGTAGAAATATCTTCTTTGTTTTTTCTGAACAGGTATGAAATACCTCATCCTTATGTTTCTTGGTCATTACCAGAACAATGTCAGCTTTATTTGCTATTTCCTTGGTTAATCTATTTGATCTGTATGAAGATACATCTATGCCTCGCTCAGTCATAATTTTCTGTGTCATGTGAACCGGAGGGAATCCTTCAACCGTATGAGTTCCGGCAGAGATAATTTTATACTTACTGTATTCCTTAACTCCCTTTTCAGAAAGCATCTTTTTAAGTAATCCCTCAGCCATAATACTGCGGCAACTGTTTCCTGTGCAAATGAAAAGAATAGTCTTCTGCATACACCAAATCCTAGCATGAGCTGGTAAGTTAAGTCAAGAGAGGGTTAGGGTAAGTTGCAGCTCCAAGTAATTCTGAACATAATCAAAGACAGCCTTCTTCAAAGATGTTATAGGTCTTCTGTACCCTGCATGACGAAATTTGGATATATCAGCCTGAGTGAAATATTGATAAGAATCCTTTATTGACTCAGGCATTGGGATATATTTAATGTCAGGTTCAATCTTCAATGCCTCAAAAATCAGTTCTGCAAGTTTGTTCCATGTCTCTGCTCTGCCCGTGCCAATGTTGAATATTCCATTAACATCAGGATTATCTAAAAAAAACAAGGTCATTTCCACAGCATCCTTTATATACAAAAAATCCCTTTTCTGCTCACCGTGCGCGTATTCCGATTTATGGGATTTAAAGAGGGACAGGCATGCCTGTCCCCTACCATTTTTTATCTGTTCAAAGGCCTTGATGACCATGCTTCTCATTTCTCCTTTATGATACTCATTTGGTCCGAAAACATTGAAGAATTTAAGTCCAGCAGCTTGTTTCAGTAATCCATTTCTCTCTGCCCAGAGATCAAAAAGATGCTTGGAATAAGCGTACATATTCAGAGGACAAAATTTATACAAGTCCTTTTCATCATCGGAATATCCATAAGAACCATCTCCATACGTTGCAGCGCTGGAAGCATAGATAAAGCGCGCATTGCGCTTAGCGGCATAAGCAGCAAGATGCTTGGTATACTCATAGTTATTCAGCAAAAGATAATCTGCATCCTGCTCAGTAGTATCCGAACACGCTCCCATATGAATTAACGCACAGACACCTGTTTTAAAATCGCCTTTAAGCACTTTCTCAAGAAAAATATCTTTATCCATGTAATCCATGAACCTAAGACCTCGTAGATTCTTCCATTTGCCACTTTTTCCTAACTCATCAACAACAAGAATATTAAACTCTCCTCGCTGATTTAATTTCCACACAACAGCGCTTCCAATAAACCCCGCTCCGCCAGTAACAATAATCACTTTTCGCATTCCTTCAACTTTTGACAAACTAAAAATTAGTTGCTATCATTCTGCACAGAATTTTAACAAGTAAATTACAAACTGTCAATTTAATCCATAATAAATAAAATGACAAAATTCAAAAATTTAATTTGGGAACGGGCAGGGGCAAGCCCTGCCCCTACATTCCCCGGTTTCCACATTGTAGGGGTGGGGCTTGCCCCCACCCTAATATGATTATGATAAATTCAAATTTTTACGGGGGAATTCATCCGGAGGATTCTAAAACCAGCACAAATACAAAGAAAATTTTGAATCTTCGCCCTCCTAAAAAAGCAATCATTCCCCTGCTGCAGCATACAGGCACGCTATGTGAGCCGTTGGTTAACATTGGAGACATTGTTAAAGTAGGGCAAAAGATTGGTGACGCACAGGCATTTATATCTGCGCCTGTTCATGCCACAATATCAGGTAAAGTAGCAGACATTTGTCCTATGCTGCATCCTTTAGGGACTAAAGTTATATCTATTATTGTAGAATCTGATGGGGCCGATACATGGGCTATTGAAGAAACAAAAAGAGAATGGAAAACGATTGAACCGGAACAAATAAAACATATTATACGGGAAGCTGGTGTTGTGGGACTTGGTGGAGCGGCGTTTCCAACACATGTTAAACTCAGCCCACCGGAAAATAAAAAAATTGATACATATATTTTAAATGGCGCTGAATGTGAACCGTTTCTAACAGCTGACCACAGGCTAATGCTGGAATATGCAAAACAAGTTGTCGCAGGGCTCAAAATCTTAATGAAAGCAACTAACGTAAAGAAAGGTATAATTGGTATTGAACGAAATAAACCCGACGCATTTAGAAAAATTGCAGATGAAATTAATAAAGAACCTGATGTTAATATTAACGTAATATCACTTAAGGTAAAATATCCTCAGGGAGCTGAAAAACAGCTTATAAAAGCTCTCCTGAAACGTGAAGTGCCAAGCGGCGGACTTCCAATGGATGTAGGAGCGATAGTCAGCAATGTCGGAACCTCATTTGCAGTATATGAATCTGTTGTAGAGAGAAAACCTCTGGTAGAGCGGATTGTAACTGTAACAGGAGAAGGCATCAGGAATCCGCAAAATCTTAGAGTAAGAATAGGAACTCCTTTTTCAAATTTAATAGAAGCGTGTGAAGGAGTCAAAGAAGAAATAGGCAAAATAATAATGGGCGGACCAATGATGGGTATTGTTCAACGCACAGCGGATGTTCCTGTAATTAAAGGCACATCCGGAATACTTGTGCAAACAAAGGATAATGTTTGTGACGAGCCTGAGGAATGTTGTATAAGATGCGGCAACTGCGCTAAAGTCTGCCCTATGAAAATACTGCCTAATGTAATAACTAATTTAGTAAAAAATGACCGGTTTGAACATGCAAAAGAATACGGATTATTGGATTGTATGGAATGCGGAGCCTGCACGTATGTATGTCCTGCGCGTATACCAATAGTCCAGTATATAAAATATGGGAAAACAAAAATGTCATTGCGAGGAGCGTAAGCGACGAAGCAATCTTAAAAGACGAGATTGCTTTACCTTCGGTTCGCAATGACAGAAGAGGTGTTTTTAGGTGAACAATAACAATCAACTGCTTAGTCTTTCGATATCCCCACATATTCATTCCAACCTATCCGTCAAAAAGATAATGCGAGATGTTATAATAGCCCTTGCGCCAGCGCTTGGTATGGGAGTTTATTTTTTCGGCATACAAGCATTATATACAATTGTGATAAGCACCTCCACAGCCCTAATAACTGAAGCGGTCATATCCAAAATAAGAGGACGCAAAACTATATCAAATGGCAGCGCTATTGTAACAGGGCTTTTGTTAGCAATGATAATTCCTCCAGGCGCACCTTTATGGCTGCCTGCGGTTGGATCTGCGTGCGCTATAGCACTGGGAAAAGAAGTATTTGGCGGTCTAGGACGCAATATATTTAACCCGGCGCTTATAGGCAGAGCAATACTTATGGCTTCATGGCCTACTTTTATGACCACATGGCTTGCGCCGCAACCAGGCTGGTTCAGAAGAATTGACAGCATAACCAGTGCAACTCCATTAGCAATAGTAAAGCTTAATCTGACCCAAGAACTTCCTTCTTATTGGAATTTGTTTATTGGGAATGTAGGAGGATGTATTGGAGAGACATCTGCTTTTGCCCTGCTGCTGGGCGCAATATTCTTATTTATAAGAAAACGAATTTCATGGCATGTCCCTGTTTCCTACATTGGGTGTGTAGCGCTGCTTTCATGGATATTCGGTAAGGATGGCGGCTTATTCACAGGAGACGCATTATTCAGCATACTGAGCGGAGGATTAATTCTTGGCGCTTTTTTCATGGCAACAGATTATGTAACAACGCCTATAACACCAAAAGGAAAGATCATATTTGGATTAGGAGCCGGAATAATAGTGGTTATGATAAGATTAAAAGGCGGATATCCGGAAGGAGTAGCATACTCTATACTATTAATGAATGCTGTTACTCCATTAATAGACAGGTGGAAGTGGACAATACCCAAGAGAATTCCCCCTTTGAAGGGGGATTAAGGGGGATGTTAGGATGCGTAAGATATTAAAATTAGCGATAGTTCTGTTTATAATTGCAGCTATTTCAGGCGCAATTCTGGGTATAACCTATACTGTTACGAAGGAACCAATTGCAAAACAAGTTAAACTGGAAGAAGAAAAAGCGTTAAAGGACATTTTTTCGGAAGCGACAAGTTTTAATCTAATTACCTGTAAAGATGGTTATATTTATTATGAAGTTTATGCAAAGAATAAGTTAATAGGATATGCGCTAGATGCATCAGGAAAGGGATTTTGCGGAACGATTAAAATTAAAGTAGGTATGAATCTGAACAAAACAATTAAATCTATTAGAATCACAAGTCAAAATGAAACTCCAGGTCTTGGAACAAGAATAAAAAGAACGAAGTTCACAGATCAGTTTATGAACAAAACTTTGAAACAAGTTTTACTGAAGAAAGACTCCTGTGAAGGAACTATTGACGCGCTAACCGGAGCTACTATATCATCGCGCGCTGTTAGTGTAGCTGTGCAAAAATCTGTAACAGAATTTTTAAAGATTAAGAGAAAATAAAAATGAGTCTTAAACAAGATTTTACAAGAGGCATTTTTGCAGAGAATCCAACATTTCGCCTTATTCTTGGTATGTGTCCGACACTTGCTGTTTCAACCTCGCTTATAAATGCTATAGGCATGGGAGCGGCTACTACCTTTGTGCTTTTAGGGTCAAATATACTTGTTTCTTTATTCAGAAAACTTATCCCGTCAAATATCCGCATTCCCACGTTTATTGTGATCATTGCTACTTTTGTGACTAT
>JAGMBN010000076.1 GCA_023129655.1 bacterium
TGTTTATAAGTGGAGGTAAGCATATAATGTTTGAATCATACCTGACCAGTCGTTTCCAAAACAGTCTGCCACAGATGACCGTTTGGGTCAACTTTTTTCTTCTTTAAGATAGCCAGTGATATGGGGATATGCACAAAATACTGGTTCCAGTAGCTTATTACCATATTTGTCCGACCTGACATTCCGGCATGCACAGCATTTTGTCCAAGCATCAGGCAAAATGCCGAATCATGGGAATTGGCAGGTATGCTTCGTATTATATAGCTTGGATCTATATATTTCAAAACCAATGGCTTTTTCTTCTTTTTGAAATATTTGATAATTTCTTTCTTTAAAAAACCTCCTATATCCTTATGCGCAATATTACCGGAAGCATCTCTTCTTTGACAAGGTTCTTCTTGTATCAAATCCTGTCCAGCTCCTTCAGCTACCACAATAAGGGCATGATGCTTCCTGTCCAGTCGTTTCTCAAGCAGATGCAAGAATCCATTTTCTCCTTTTAAAACAAGAGGCACTTCCGGGATAAAACAGAAGTTTACGTCACTGTTTGCCAGAGTAGCATAAGCAGCGATAAACCCTGAATCCCTACCCATTAGTTTAACTAATCCAACACCATTCCATGCTGCCTTGGCTTCTTCATGCGCTCCGCAAATTGCTGAGCGCGACGCTTCAACAGCTGTTGAAAAGCCAAAAGACTGCTCTACAGCGCAGATATCATTATCAATTGTCTTTGGAACTCCAATTACTCCAATTTTTAAATTTCTTTTCTTTATCGCTTTGACTATTTCCGAAGCCCCTCTTAGGGTACCGTCGCCTCCAATAACAAACAATAAACTAATTTCTCTTTTTTCCAGATTGCGGACTATATGGTCCGAGTCTTGCTGACCGCGAGACAATGATAGGATATCTCCTCCTTTATGTTGAATTTCGTCAACAGATTCCGGAGTTAATACCAATGGTTCTTTAGGAGCGCTTGATGATAGACCTGCGTATCCATAGCGAAAGCCGAAAACTCTCTTGACACCATATTGCCATGTAAGGCTAAGAACAATTGTCCGTATTACATCATTGATCCCTGGACATAATCCTCCGCAAGTGACTATTCCACAGTTTATTTTTTTTGCGTCAAAGAATATTCTTTGCCTGGGACCTGCTCTTTCAAACATTGGAAGTTTTTTATCAGAGCTTTGACACGCTTTTATATCTTTGGAATGCGAATATAACAGAATCTTTTCATGGACATTTGTAAAATAACGACTGCTTTTTGCTATAGGAGAGACTATGCTGGAAGCGCCAAGTTTCTCAATTGTTAGATCCGTCAATTCATCTGTAGTCAAACATAGAGTATCCATGAAATTTACTATACTATCGAATGGCAAATTTTGCAAAGTTCTGCCATTATGCTAGAATACTGCTTGTATTTACGAATCAAGGAGTGCGATGACAGATAAGAAAATCCTTTTTGAACAGATGAAACAAATGCTTTCTGAAACGAAAGTTAAAAGATGGAAGGATATCTCGGCTGTTCTTGAGTGTGTAAAAAGAGATTCTCCGGAAATTGAGACGTTTACTGACAAGGAATTCCTGAGTTCGCTTCATAATGGCATTGCGTTTATGACATACGATTTTGGAATTGACGGAGTCTCAATTGAAATAAGTAAATATGCTCACTGTATGGAAAAGATCTTCACAGACGCTCACAGCACTTTGCCTGTTCTTCATTTTGTTAGCGGTGATTTCCATGATAAAGCGGATGCTGTTCTTAAACCGCGCTGGAATCGTTCCCATATCCGTGAAATGAATGGATGGTCTAAATGGCACAATGGGAAGTGGTTTTCAAAGCTTTTCTATGAGGATATACCTGAAGGTAGTAAAGTTTCCAGCGATCTTGCAATAGAGATGTGGGATCAGATAACTTCCTTTGCAGAAGAACTCGGCTCTTATATAGTGAATAAAAATATTGCTTTGCTCTTTCCTGTTAATATTTTTTCAAATCCAGGGAACTTTGCAATTGCAGTTGCGACTATTTTAGTTTCTGAATCTCTTGGTATGTATGTATTGAATTCAAATCATGATTTCTACTGGGAAGGAGGAAAACCTGCCTCAGAACGCAAACTCGGAGAAAAAGCAGGGGTAAGAGATCACTTTTTTAAAAACATCAAGAATCGGGCATTTTTCTCTTTGTTTAAAATACTATATCCATGGAATGGAAAGCGGTGGATTCAGGTAAATATAAATCACAAGCAGTCACGTTACCTAACTACTCATTATGGATTTTCTAAGAATAGGGTGTTTGAATTATCTACTTTTATAAGCGACGAATTTTTAAGAGAATATACAAAGCAAGATGTCATATCTTCGCGTCGGAGAATGGCATATATACTTTCAGACGGCAGGCCTAAAGTTAATCCTGTTCCAGTTTCAAAACATGTTGCAAATCTCGAAAACTGGATGCAGGGACAGAAGCCTGTTGTCTGTGGATTTAGAAAAGGTCTTGAGCTTGACCTAACAAGTAAAAAGATTATCTACTGCCTCCAGCCCACGCGCGTGATTGCCAGAAAATGCATTGAGAAGGATTTGCATCTTTTTTCTGCGCTTATGAACTACCCTCCTTTTCGCAAGGAGTTTGAAAGCAATGATGACTTTCAACTTGTTCTCCACATAACGGGACCTGTACCTATAGAGCATCAGACAGACCTTGAAACCGTTTTAAATGCTTATATTGATTTATGTTCAGCACTGCCTAAAAGTATTTCCGATCGTATCTTTATTGCGTTTTCAGCAGGAACAGAAGAACACCCAAGCTTTAAAGTAAACAAACTGGAACGTATGCATATTGAGGACATTTACAGACTTGCAACTGTAGTTTTATTCCCCAGCGAAACCGAAGGCAGAGGACTGCCTATTATTGAGGCAAGCGCGTGCAAGATTCCAATTATATGCAGTCATTATTATCCCGAGGATGTTTTTGCCAGTGTTGTAGGGAAAGATCTTCCTGAAGAAAAGCAGATAAAATACATACTTTTTCCGGAGAATGATTTTTCCAATGATTTTCTCAGCAAAGCTACAAAGCTGATGTTTGGAGAAAATGAAGAAGAACTTAAAAAGCATAACAGAGATGCTGTAAGAATGCGTTATGGAACTGAAGTTCTTGCAGAGACATTCTATAAATTGCTCAGAACTTTGAAAAGATCTAGGAACTGATTATAGTAGCGGAATGAAAATAGGAATTATAGGACTTCCTCAGGTTGGCAAAAAAATTCTATTTGAAGTTCTGACACAACAGAAATCCAACACACAGGATAATTCAAGAGACATAATCCCAGGGGTTGTAAAAGTAAAAGACCCCAGATTTGACAAACTTGTTTCCATGTATTCCCCTAAAAATGAGGTTCCTGCAACAATAGACATATTGCTTCTTCCCAGGATAGAAAAGAATGCAGTATCAAGCGGAGAGGTCTTCGCAAAGATCGCAGATGTGGATGCGCTTTGCCATATAGTCCGTTCATTTGAGGATGAATCGGTTTATCATGTTGAAGGAATAATTAATCCTATTAGAGATATAGACGCAATTAATTCCGAACTAATTCTAAATGATATGATATTTATAGAAAAGAGACTTGAAAGAATAGATAAAGAGCTTTCAAGAAAAAAGGATACAGCAAGAGAAAAAGATAAGGAAATTCTTTTAAAACTAAAAGCCCATCTTGAAAAAGAACTGCCTCTCAGAACTATACCTCTGAATAAAGAAGAGAGAAAACTCATATTAGCGTATCAGTTTATTTCTATGAAGCCCATGATAATAGTTTTGAATGTTGGAGAAGAAGATATAAAAGATACGAGTCTTCTTGACTCTCTAAAGCTGAAATATAAAGGTCAACAGATAGAAATAATGCAGGTTTCCATTAAGATAGAATCCGAGATAGCCTCTCTCTCGAAGGAAGAGCAGAAAGACTTTCTTTCCGCTCTCGGGATAGAAGAACCGACTGTTGATGCTCTAACAAGATTGTTTTATAAGACACTGGGGTTAATATCGTTCTTTACTGTAGGCAAGGATGAAGTGCGAGAATGGATGGTCAGAGAAAATTCTACGGCTCCTGAAGCAGCAGGCGTAATTCACACAGACCTGCAGCGCGGCTTTATAAGAGCGCAGATTATTAAATATAAGGATTTGGTATCATTTGGCACAGAGGCAAAAGTAAAAGAAGCTGGGAAATGCTATGTTAAAGGGAAGGATTATATTGTGGAGGATGGAGATATAATTGATATAAGGTTTAATGTGTAAGAAGGCACAAAGTAACAAAGGCACAGAGGCACAAAGGAAAATGAAATCAGTTTTGATAACAGGATGTTCGTCCGGACTTGGATTGTATATGGCTGAGTCTTTGCAAAAGGATGGATGGAAGGTGTTTGCCACTGCGAGAAAGGAACAGGATATTGAGAATTTGAAGAGTAAAGGGATTGATGCTTCTTTTCTTGATGTAACAAATTCAGAGTCTATTGAAAAACTGGTTAAATATGTTTCTGAGAAAACAAATGGAAAGCTATATGCGCTGATCAATAATGCAGGATGCGGATACTCGGGAGCTCTTGAGGATATAACAAGAGACGCCATACGCAACCAGTTTGAAGTCAATGTGTTCGGAGTGCATGAACTTACTAATCAAATAATTCCAATATTTCGCAAAAACAAAACAGGTCGTATTATTAATATAAGCTCCGCTGCAGGAAAATTCAGCACTCCGTTTATGGGAGCTTATTCAGCATCAAAATTTGCTCTTGAAGCGCTTTCCGACGCATTGCGGCTTGAACTTAGAAACACGGGTATAAAAATTAGCATTATTGAACCCGGTCCCATTAAAAGCGATTTCAGCAAAAACGCCTTAGCCATCTTTCAAAACCAGGTCAATCCTCCTGAGAATACTCATTACAAAGGCATATACGAAAAAATGGGTAAATACAGGCGATCAAAGGAAACGATAAAGAACATCCCTGGACCTGATGCTCTCTATAAAAAAGTTAAGCATGCTTTGGAGAGTAAGAGACCCAAGATCAGATATTTAGTTACTAAAGAGGCTTACCTTGCCGCATACCTAAAGCGTCTTTTTCCTGACAGACTGCTTGATATTTTAGCGACTATTTATTTGAATAGAAAATATGGGAGGATTTGATATTTTTCTTATAAACCCATCTTAATTTTTTTAAATATCCTTTAAAGCAACCTCTGCAGACATAAAAGAGGCATTACCGCTCTTTTCTGCTTTTTCAAATTTCTTTATAGTTTTTAAATCCTGTAAATCCTCATATTTTTCAACTAAAGTACTTTTAATCATTGAAGATCTGTCCTTATCAAATAAATTAGTAAGATATTTTAAGATATTTTCTTCATTTCTATTTAATCTGATAGATATTACGCCCATTTTTTATACGCCTCCTCTCTTTTGTCCAAAGCAATTACAAAAATATTATGTTTTTCTATATAAAAGATTGCTCGATATTTTCCTTTGCGTAAGCGAAAGTAATTTCTTTTTGTAGTTTCTTTAAGTTGTTTTATATCGAATAATGTTAAATCTTTTGTCTTATCAATGGCAATAAAGGCATTATGAATATGTGCAAAAATATCCTTTGGAATCTTTCTTTTTTTTAAAGATTTATGGATTTTATTTTCATATCTAACCATATGTATACAATGTAATACAATATAATTTAAAAATCAAGGTTTTTTTATTTCATGGCTGAATAATTATGTGGTATTTTATTCTTCGTTTTCTGCTTTAAACGCGCGTGATTTTTTCTTTTCTGACTGAATTTTTTTTGCTTTGAGAATTTTCTCTTTTGCTCTCTTTGAGCGCTTGCGTTTCTGCCGCTTTATTTTGGCAATGCGCTTCACTTCTTCGCTTTTCCTGCCTAGCTGAATCTGCTCTATTTTATCAGCCAGTATCCTGCGAGCAAGGAATCTGTTAAGCGCTTGTGAGCGTTC
>JAGMBN010000077.1 GCA_023129655.1 bacterium
ACTAGCGAGCTTCCTCTTGCTTTTGAGATTTATCATCTTGCTCTAACAAGTTTATGTTTTTTGGAGTCTATCTCAGACTATATAGAAAATGGCGGAGGCAGCCGGGGATCTTTTGTAATAATTGATTCCATGAGTAAAAACAGACTCAAATGTAAAAAAGGGGAACTTTTCAAATACAGGAAGGAGAATATTCCCTTAAAAAACAAAATACAATATATCAGTTATAATAAAGACAGATTAAGTATATCTTACGAGGATGTAAGGCCTTTACCTGAAGATGATTCATGGTATGAAACCACATGGGCTGACTGGAAGGGAAAGAACATATTTAAATAACATGACAAATCACCTTACAATTAAACAAAAAAAGGCTGTAGTTGATTTTTATACATATTATCAAACACATGAAATCCCGGAAGATCTTACAGGAATTATTAAAGATAACTTTGGGATTGATATTACTTCTAAATATTGTGATAAAATCATAAAAAATCCTGTTATTGTTGCGCCGGGGCAAATCACAAGAACCACATCGCAGGTTAATCTTATCTCAAAAGCTGGATATGGTGGATTTGTTCTTAAATCATTTGTTGGAGAAGACCAAAACGGGCATTGTTCAATGAGCGAATTTCGTATGAAACCCGAGTGGATTAAAACTTTCTATGAACCGGATGATACAAAAGGAGAACGTCCTATAATTCACTGGAAAGGTAGATTGGATGAGAGAGACTTAAATCTGTATAAACCATTTGCGCAATATGCTCATAAGATAGGAATGGAATCAGGTGTGTGTGCCATAGCTTCTATTCTTTGCCATCTTCCCCGGGGAAAAGAGGACTGGATAGAGGATGAATGGATATACACAACAAGCCAATTATACGAATTAGGCTATCATACTTTTGAGATAGATTTCTGTCCATATTTGAAGAGTAATAATATTGCCAAAAATAAAGATATGGTACTCCGTTGGTATAAAGAGGCGCCAAAAATAATGAAGAAAGTTTCCTGCGAAATAAAGGTTTTCTCAAAATTACTAAACCCAGAGTGGGGAGATGAATTTCAGATACAAATGGTGGAAGCGTCTATTGAAGGAAAAGCAGATGGAGTTGTTGTTGCAAACAGGATATATAAAGAACAGTATCAATCAGCTCATGGAGGGAAAGAACTAAAAGAGATTAATTTAAGGACAATTAAGAATATAAGAAAAAAAGGAATAAAAATTCCTGTATCTGCAACTGGAGGAATATATACGGGAAAGGATGTTATTGAATACATAGAAGCTGGTGCAGAGAATACACAGCTTATAAGTTATATAATGGGAAGAGCAAGGACACCATTTGTAAAAAAAGGCAATAAGTTTAAACAGGTATTATTTAAATTAATACTTGATCCGGAGGATGGTATAATACAAGAAATGTTAAAGATAAAAAACTCTCTAGGAATCTCAAGTGTTTCGGAATTTAGTAAAATCAAGCAGAGAAAAATTGTGGATAGATATACTTGCTGCTAATAACTAAACTTGTAATGAATATTGGAGGTATTAGAGTGGATTTAAAAATGATCAGAGAAAAGACTTTGAAATATGTAGAATCAATGCGGATAAAAAATGAACCTTATGGTTGTTATCGTTCTTGCGTTTCCTCTAGCAAACCATCGCTCGAGGCCTCTAGTTTTGCAGCGATGACCAGACATTTCTATGGTGACATAAAAAATATTACTGAAAAAGAAAGAAAGGAATGGGTTGATTATTTACAATCCCATCAGGAAGATAATGGTGATTTTATTGACCCACTACTCGTAGATTCTGAAATGTGGAAGGATGAGAAATGGGAGAATTATGGGCAAGGCCATTGTACCAGCATGACAATACATGGTCTTTTTGCTCTTGAGGCAAAAGTTCAGAAACCATTTAAAAGGGTTGAATTATTTAAGGATAAGGATTACACATTTAGCTGGTTAGAAAAACGCAACTGGCAAGATACTTATCATACCGGCAACGAAGTCGTCCAGGCCTTATTGATACTACAGTATGCCAGAGATTTTCATAAAGACAGAGAGGCTGGAGAGGTAATTAACTGGTTTTTTGACTACCTTGATAAGAAACAGAATCCTGAAACAGGTCTCTGGGGAGAAGTAGGCAATAATTCAGCAGGTATTAATCCGCAAATACAGGGGGTTGACAGGCAGATACAGGGGGGCACCTTTCATTTTATTATTCGCTACTTATATGCCCACCGACCAATTAACCATAAAAAAAAGATTATAGATAATTGTCTTGCCAATCAGAACAAAGACGGAAGTTTTGGTTATGCAAGCGCCTGCGCAGATATAGATAGTATATATCTTTTGACAAGGCTCTCTCTTCTTACTTCACACCGTAAGAAGGAAATTGAAATATCTCTAAAAAGGGCTATAAATTGGGTGATAAGCCTTCAAAATGATGATGGGGGGTTTGTTGGTAAGAGAGAAGGCACTGAAAGTTCAAAAATGTTCTCCACCTGGTTCCGGACGGCCTCATTGGCTCTAATAGCAAAAAGACTTCCTACCTCATTTGTTGGGAAAATTAATTGGTATTATTTAAATACTCTTTGGGTCATGGACGACTGAACTCCGTATCCGATTTAAACGGTGATTTTATAGAAAAAACCCCTTGAAATTAGGAGGGTTTTGAAAAATGTTATACATTAAAACAGAAGGTAATCCTTATCAAATGGTATTACAGTATGGTGAGGCACTTAAAAAAGATATTAAATTTTAATATCAAAAAAAGCGGGATAGTTTACATTCTTCCGTTGAGCAGATAAAGAGTCGGACAGAAAGATATTCTGCTTTGAAGGTGTTCCAAACTGTATCGAAACTGAGGAATACAGAATAAGATGATTGAAATAGGCCTTATCGGAGTGGGGAAGTTTGCAATAGGTCATCTAAATTCCCTAACAAAGATGGAAGGAGTGAAGATTGTATCTATCTGTGATGTGGATTACAAAGAGCCAAGACAGCCGCTCAAAAATATGGGGCAGCTGCATATACTGATTATCGTTTAATGATTGAATCTGAAAAAATAGACGCTTTATATATTTGTGTTCCCACATTTGCCCATCAGGATATGAAGATTCTGGCTGCAAAGAAAGGGATACACCTTTTTGTAGAAAAACCTGTTCACCTTGATCTGGAGGAAGCGAAAAGGATATCTTCAGTTATCAAGAAAGCAGGTGTTATCTCTTGCGTCGGCTATCAATATCGATATTCGGATGTAACAGATAAACTAAAAAAATATTTAAAAGGAAAAGAGATAGGATCTTTTGCCGGAAACTGGTTAGAAACAATGCCAGGAGACAGAGCCTGGTGGTGGGTAAAGGAAAAATCCGGAGGCGCTGAGAACAGTTTTATTACCCATTTAATCGATCTTTCCCGTTATCTTTTTGGAGAAGTGAAAGAAGTCTTTGCGCTCAGCAGAGATGGAATCCGGATAAAGAATGGCATATAAGCTTGAAAAATCTGGAGGATAATATTTCAAGAATTAAAGAAATTATTGAAAAGGAGAAGTTGAGGGAAGATATGGAGTTTTTAAGGAAATGTGAGTGAGAAAATTTTGAAAAGAATTTTTTTACCTGGCATGATTCTGCTCCAATATTTATGAGAAACTTCTCAATTCCACTAAAATATGCTAAAATTTTCTAAATCTGGATTAAGAGAATAGAAATATGACTAGACTGCGAAAGGAAATTGCAAAAATGAGCGATCGGGAAGCTGAGATATTAAAAGGTACCATAAGGTCTTTGAGAAGCTATCTTAATCCTTCAAAAATAATTCTTTTTGGTTCAAGAGCAAAAGAAACTAATAGAGATCACTCTGATTTTGACTTTGCTGTTGATTGTAAAAAACCTCAGATTTCTGTACAAAGAGAGATAAATAAAGATATAGAGAAAATAAGCGGTCTGTATAAAGTTGATGTTGTATATATGTCATCAATTGAGGAAGAATTTAAAAATATAATTTTAAAAACAGGGAACGTAATTTATGAAAGAAGAAATTAGGTACGCCTTCAGTAAATTAGAAAGCGCATTTGTCAAATTGAATGAAGGAGTGAATACAGCAGAAGATGAGTTAGAAAAAGATGGTGTAATCCAGAGATTTGAGTTTAGTCTTGAATTAATCTGGAAAACTTTAAAATTATTTCTTCAGAACAGCGGAATAGAGGTAAAGACACCTAAAGAGAGTTTAAAGGAAGCTTTTAAAATTGGATGGATAAAGGATGAAAAAACTTTTTTGGATATGTTGGAAGATAGAAATAGAACATCCCATATTTATGACAAGGATACTTCTGACGAAATATTAGAAAGAATTAAAAATAGCTACATTCAAGCTATGGAACAAGTTTTGAAGGAACTAAAAAATATTATAAGAGAGGAGACAAAACATGGCTAAAGCACAAGTGGGAATTGTAATTGGAAGCATCTCAGACAGAGAGTATATAATGGAGACGTGTAAGATATTGGATTTCTTTGATATTCAATATGAACTAACTGTATGTTCTGCACATCGTACTCCTGCAAAAGCAGCAGAGTACGCAAAAAATGCTACAAAGAATGGACTGGGAATAATAATAGCAGGAGCAGGCGCAGCAGCGCATCTTGGCGGAGTTCTAGCGTCTCATACTCTTCTTCCTGTAATTGGAGTTCCAATACCAAGTTCTGAGTTAAAAGGAGTAGATGCCTTGTATTCAACAGTGCAAATGCCGGGTGGAATTCCAGTTGCCACTATGGCTATTGGCAAGAGCGGAGCAAAGAATGCAGGTATACTGGCTGCGGAAATATTGGCTTTAAAAAACCCTTCTCTTACAAAGAAGCTCAAAGAGTATAGAAAGGAGCTTGCTGATAAAATTGAGAAGGATAATAGGGAATTAAAGCTTTCCCAATAAGTTGTCGATTTCTCTGTTATTCATAGTGCTGCTCTTACATGCAGACTAACGATTGCCTGCGCAGCGACAGCTTTTCCCTCTCCAATTGGTCCGAGTTGTTCATATGTTTTAGCTTTTATGCTTATTCTATCTTTTTCAGTGCCTAATGCTTTTGCAATGTTTGATTTCATGTTATCAATATAAGGCGCCATCTTGGGCTTTTCTGCAAATATGATGGTATCAATATTGTTAATTTCCATGTTCTCCATTCGTAGAATAGGATCCATTTTTTCAAGGAATTTAAGACTGGAGATACCATCAAAGAGTGGGTCATCATCCGGAAAATGTTGTCCAATATCACCTTTGTTTATTGCGCCAAGAATCCCATCACATATAGCATGAACCAGAACATCTCCGTCAGAGTGGCCTTTTAGTCCAAGTAGAAAAGGAATCTTCACCCCACCTATAATAAGATCGCGGTTTATAACTAATCTGTGTATATCATAGCCTATTCCAACCAGCATTTATAATTCCCTCCAACCCATCCCCTCGCCCCTTCCCTTGACAGGGAAGGGGAACTTTTTCCCTCTCTGTCAAGAGAGGGTAGGGTGAGTTTTCTTTTAAATTGTTTTTGGTCTGTAATTTTTATGTTAATTTCAGAGCCTGGAACTATCCTGACAGGATGATTTAATTGTTCCACTAATGAAGCATCGTCCGTTCCTGAAAACTTGTTTTTATTAGCTTTTTGGTATGCGGTTTTTATAAGAGAGTATCTGAATGTTTGAGGAGTTTGAATTCTCCATAAGTTATTTCTGTCAACGGTTCTTTCAATACAATTATCTTTAACCAGTTTTATTGTGTCAAATAAAGGAATCCCTATCACAGCGGCGCCATACTTATGAGCGGCTTTTATTGATTCGTCAATAAGCTCCTGTGTAATAAAG
>JAGMBN010000078.1 GCA_023129655.1 bacterium
TAAAATTTTTGGGGAAACTCCAACAAAATCTACCCTTGAATATATCAAATACATTAACGATAATAATTTGAATGTTTCCGGCAAAATATGGCAAAGATCCTTCTATGATCATATAATCAGAAATGATAAATCATTGGATAAAATACGTGAATATATTTCAAATAATCCATTGAAATGGGATGATGACGAAAATAATATCATTGCGAGAAGGTAAGCGGCGAAGCAATTTATGAGATTGCCACGCCTTCGGCTCGCAATGACAGGGAAATTTTTTTAACATGAAACAAGATATTCTGATTATAAAGAATGTAGCGAAACACTTCTCGCGAAAAACAAGTTTTTGGGCTAGAGATTCGTATGTGGTAAAGGCTGTTGATGGTGTGAGTTTTCATATTGGACGAGGAGAAATACTTGGACTTGTTGGGGAAAGCGGGTGTGGGAAAAGCACTGTTGGGAAGCTGATAACGGGGCTTATTTCGCCTGATAAAGGAAATATAGATTATTTTGGGGATAAAAGCGTTAATCCGCAGCTGATATTTCAGGATCCTGTAAATTCTCTAAACCCTAGAATGAACATAAACCAGACACTTCGCGAGCCATTGCGAATCAACAGATCTTTAAATAAAAATAGTACGTTGTCTGAAATTAGAAGACTTATAAAAATGGTTGGACTAGACAGGAAAATATTAGATAAATATCCGCATCAACTAAGCGGAGGACAAAAACAGCGTGTCGGCATAGCCAGAGCCTTAGCAGTAAACTCTGAGCTTATAATCGCTGATGAGCCAACTTCCTCTCTGGATGTTTCAATACAGGCGCAGATATTAAATCTGCTGAGTCAGCTGCAGTCTGATTTTAACCTTTCTATGCTTTTTATTTCACATGACTTAAACGTAATCAGGCATATAAGCCACCGTGTATGCGTGATGTATCTTGGTAAAATAGTAGAACAGGGTTCATGTGATAAAATATTCAAAAGCCCCCTACATCCTTATACAAATGCTTTGCTTCGCGCAGTATCCGTATCCAAAATATCATCTGCGTCTATCCCCTCTTCAGGATGCAGCTTTTATCCAAGATGTAAGATTTCCAAAAGCAGATGCAAAAAACAGGTTCCTGAATTAAAACAGATAGGCAAAGAACACTATCTTGCATGTCATGTAATGTATGAGATTTTCTCATCAAGAGGCACTGCCTCAAGAGGCGCCAGATACGCCGGAAGGGTTCAAAATGTTAGAAAACAGACTAATTAAACGATCAAACCTGATCAACAAAATAAAAAACGGGGGCACTTCAAACTTGTTCCTGATTTTTGGCGGAGAGAGTTATCTGATAGAAAATACCGCTAAGAAGATTATTGACATACTCTTACCAGGAGATAAGAAAGAGTCCGGACTAGAGATAATATATGCAAAGGACACAGACATAAAGAACATTATCTCTGCAATAAAGACCACTTCTTTATTCGGACTTAAACGAGTTGTTTGGATTAAAAACTGCGGACATCTGCTCAAGAAAAAATCCGAAGACTTTGATGAAATTACAAAGCGCAGCATACCTGATAATACATATGTGATTTTAACTGCTGAAAAAGCGGATAAAAAGATCGGAGAAGCTATTGAATTCCCCTCTTTCAATGAAAACAGAAAATCAGACAGAAACCAAATATATGAATTTGCGCGGCTAAAACTAAAGAAGAGCAGAAAGCAGCTTTCTCCAATTGCCTTTGAATATCTGCTGTCTTTAACAGGAGTAAATCTCAGGCAAATAATAAATGAACTTGATAAACTAGAGCTTTACTGCAATGACAAGGATAATATTACAGAGGATGACATAAATACACTTGTTCCCAAATCAATAGAATACGCGCCGTTTGCTATGTCCGAAGCGGTTGCGGAGAAAAACCTTCTAAAAGCAATGAAATTGCTTGAGGAATTCTCTCGCACTAAAAACACCGGCTATAGCCTTGTGCCTATGCTGACAAAAAGGATCCGGCTGTTATTGCAGATTAAAATACTTATTGAAAAAGGAGACATTCCTCTGGATATAGTTAGAAGAGGATACTATGATCAGAAAACGTATAGCTCCGCTTCCAAAAAACTCTCCGGACAGCATCCTTACCTGATCTTCAGAATAGCTCAGCAAAGTCTAAAATTTCAAAAAGAAGAGCTGATAGCAGATATTAAGAAATTGTTTGAAACAGAGGTTTCTATAAAGACAGGGAAGATTCCCCAAAAACTGGCTTTGGAACTGCTTATTGCTAAGATTTGCATTACTCAGGCAGCTCAGACAGCACAGAATATTGACGTATATGTAATGCAATGATATACTTGCATTAAAGATAATATAGAGGTGATAATATGAACACAATGATTTCGTTGAGACTACCTGAAGGGATTGTAAGTGCAATTGGTAGGATTGCCAGCGATCTTGAAAGGCCAAAAACATATATCGTAAGAAAAGCTCTTGAAAGATATCTTTCAGAATTTGCCGATTATCAGATAGCTCTGGACAGAATAAAAAACAAGGATGACAAGATAATTTCTTCAAAAGAAATGAGAGCAAAACTTGACATATAAAATCAGATACAAGAGTTCTGTTTCTCATGATTTAAAAAAAATAAGCAAAACAATGGTTTCCAAGATAATTGATAAATTAGAAACCAGCTTGGCTCAAAATCCATATGCAGGCAAGTTGTTAACAGGAGAATTCAAAGGATTATACCGCCTTAGAGTAGGAGATTATAGAATCATATATAGTATATTTGATGATTCCGTATTAATTCTTAGGATTGCGCATAGAAAAAAAGCATATAGGTGACAGAAAGGATATTTATATGAAAAAAGACTTGATATCAATAAAGGACTTATCAAAACAAGAGATTTATAAAATCTTTAATCTTGCAGCGCAACTAAAGAAAGAACAAAAGCAGGGCAAAAGCCATAATCACCTACTGGCTGGAAAGACTATAGCCATGCTCTTTGAAAAACCCTCTCTTAGAACAAGAATGACCTTTGAAGTCGGCATGTATCAGCTCGGAGGACATGCAGTTTATGAGCGCTTGATAGGAGAAAAGATAGGGGACAGAGAAGCGGTTCAGGATGTAGCCAGAAATCTTGAGCGCTGGGTAGATGGTATTGTTGTGCGCACTTTTTCACATCAAAATGTTACTGATTTGGCAAAGTTTGCAAATATTCCAGTAATTAATGCGCTTACTGATCTGTTACATCCATGTCAAATACTTACTGATATGTTCACTATACTTGAGAAAAAAGACAGATTAGATGGAATTAAAGTCGGTTATATAGGTGATGGGAATAATATCTGCAATTCATGGATATGTGGTGCAGAAAAAACAGGTATAATACTTAAAATCGCATGTCCTAAAGGATATGAGCCTTCCAAAGATATGACAACTAAATCTCTGTTTATTACTGACAACCCTGAAGAGGCAGTCAAGGATTCTGATATTGTTTATACTGATGCATGGGCAAGTATGGGACAGGAATCAGAAAAAGAAATGCGAACCAAAGTGTTTCGGACATTCCAGATAAATAAAAGGCTCCTCTCAAATGCAAATCCAGATGCGCTAATTATGCACTGCCTGCCTGCGCATAGAGGGGAAGAAATAACAGATGAAGTAATAGATAGCCTTAATGCGATTGTATTTGATGAAGCAGAAAACAGGTTGCATGTTCAGAAGGCTATCTTAAGCCTACTTTTGAGAAATGAATTATAAATCTGTATTAAAATACTCAGCATTATTAATAGTTACAGGCATAATACTTTGGCTTGTAAAAATATCAGTAGGTCATATAAAGTGTGTGCCAATAGTTTATAAATCTGCTCAAAAATACAATATGGACCCAGCTCTTATAATGGCAGTTATAGAAATAGAAAGCAAGTTCGATGCCAAAGCAGTATCCAAAGCCGGTGCAATAGGCTTAATGCAGATTATGCCAAAAACAGCGAAATCTATCTCGCATGAATTGAACATAAAAAAATATAATAAGGATTCTTTGTATAATCCTGAGATTAATATCATGATCGGCACATACTATCTAAAAAAGCTACTACAAGAATTTAATAATGACATTGACTTATCTCTGGGAGCTTATAACGCAGGCATGGGGAATATTAAAAAATGGCAAAAACAGAAGAAAGAAATTCCATTTGAGGAAACCAGAGTCTTTATTAAAAGGGTGAAATCTGCGCGCACAAAATATAAAGTGCTTAAGAAAATTTTTAATTAATGGAGAGGACTAGCATATGAAGAAGATTGTTGTTGCTTATTCGGGAGGGCTTGATACTTCTGTTATAATTCACTGGTTGAAGAATAAATACAATGCTGAAATCATTGCATATACTGCAGACCTTGGTCAAGGCGAGTATCTGGAGCCTCTTAAGAAAAAGGCAATAAAAACAGGCGCTTCCAAGATATATATTGAAGATCTGCGAGAGGAATTTGTAAAAGAATATGTATTTCCTTCTTTAAAGGCATGCGCTTTATATGAGAACAAATATCCCTTAGCCACTGCGCTGGCGCGTCCTCTTATCGCAAAAAGACTTTTAGAGATTGCAAAGAAAGAAAAAGCCGATGCAGTAGCGCATGGATGTACTGGTAAAGGGAATGATCAGGTCAGATTTGAAGCAACTTTTGCAGCCCTAAATCCGGATATAGAAGTAATTGCTCCATTGAGAGAATGGAAACTTAAATCAAGAGAAGAAGAGATACAGTACGCAAAAAAGCATAGTATTCCAGTTGATGTTACAAAGAAGAGTCCTTACAGCATTGACAGAAATCTGTGGGGCGTGGCAATTGAATGTGGAACTCTTGAGGATCCATGGATAGAACCTTCTGATGAAACATACCAGATTACGAAATCTCCCCTAAAAGCTCCAAATAAATCAGCGTATATAGATATATATTTTGAGAGTGGTATACCCAGAAAATTAAATGGGAAGAGCATTAAGAGTGTAAATTTAATAGAAAAGTTAAATCAGCTGGGCGCTCAGAATGGTGTTGGCAGAATAGATATGGTTGAGAACCGCCTCGTAGGAATTAAATCAAGAGAGATATACGAAGCGCCTGCAGCCGTTATCCTTCATAATGCTCATAATGCTCTTGAAGCACTAGTTCTTGACAAAGAGATCATTCATTTTAAGCAAATAATCTCGCAGAAATATGCTGAAATAATATACTATGGGCTATGGCATTCTTCATTAAAAGAAGCTCTTGACGAATTTGTTAATAAAACACAGGAGAATGTGACTGGAACAATAAAGATAAAACTTTATAAAGGCAACTCTACTGTCATAGGAAGAAAATCAAAGTTCTCTCTGTATATAGAAAATCTTGCTACTTATACCGCTAAAGATACATTTGACCACAAATCCGCAAAAGGATTCATTGATATCTGGAGCCTTCCTCTAAAGATTAAGGCATTACTTGAAAAGAGTAAAAAATAGACCCCTGATTCGCTTGACACGCTTACTTGACAACAGATTAGAAAATCAATATACTCCCTAACACGTTAGAAAAATTAGTAAATACTCAGTGAAGTACATTATGAACAGAGCAAGGCACAATATGGAAAATTCTAAATCCGAAGCACTAAGCACTAAACAAATTCAAATAACCAAAACCCAAAACAGTTTAGAACATTTGGATTTAGAATTTTGGATTTGTTCACCCCGTGAAATAGGAGTAATCTAATTATGAGAAAAGAAAAAGGAAAACAATCGAAGTTGGAGAAGATAAAATCCTTCAAGGAAGGCTGTATTTCACAGGGTAAAGGATTTA